>CAZXTI010000081.1:0-6990 GCA_964643565.1 uncultured Hyphomonas sp.
GAATCACCAGACTGGAGAGACGACTAGAAAATGACGCAAGAATAAGGCATGAGGAAGAGATGAACCGCGCACGCCTCTTTCTCCTCCCGATTGCTCTTATCCAGCTTGTCGCAGCTTACATCCCCTCCATGCTCGGATATCCGTCAATCGGAGAACAGGCCACCGCTGACGGCATCCCGCCGGAGCTACCGCTCGATATTTTCTTCGCCATCTGGGGCGTGATCTTCTTGACCTATATTGGTTTTGGTATTCATGCCTTGCGCAATGAGAGCGAGCTGGCGCGGCGTCTGTCTGGACCGTTGGCCATGTGCGGAATTATCACCGCGCTATGGATGCCCATCCAGCAAATCCTGGCCCAACCCGTGCTCGATCTTATCTTGCTGTTTCCGTTCTTGTGGTTTTCATGGCTTGCTGCGTTCAGGTTCGACGAAATGCGAGGGCTTGGTGGAAGCCCGATCAAATGGACGACGGATGTCCTGACCGGGCTACTCTCCGGCTGGGCCGTTGTCGCCGTCGCAATCTCCGTTCCGCGCGCGGCGCGTCATATGCTCAATCAGGGACCAACAGATTCTGAGTGGATCGCCTTCTGGTCCGTGCTGGCTGTGATCAGCACCGCAACCTATGTCTATAAGCGCCGGATCAGCCGCACCCATTGGTATTATTGGGCCGCCGCGTGGGGCCTATTAGGTATTCTCCTCAACAATGCTTGGCGCACGGATTTTGGATATTTTACGTGGATCACCTTCTTCTTTGGCGCATGGCTCGTTTATCGGCGGTTTTCACGCGGTGCAAATGGCGCGCGCAGACCTATCGTTTCGTGATAGAGTGCGCTTATGACTGATACCACGCCTGATCCCGTCAAAACGCCCGCGCCTGATCCGGTTGAGGTGGATGCAGAGATCGTGAAAACCGATCCGATAAAGCCCGCACCGGTGATTTCTGACGGGCCACCGCGCAAATGGTGGCAGGTCTGGAAACCGAAACAGAAAAAGCCAAAACGCCCCTTATTATTGCGTCTTTTCGGGATTGGCCTCTGGGGCGCGATCAAGCTGACAATCCTCTGCATTGTCATCGGCTTTGTCGCCTTGGCCATGCAGTTTGACCCGAGTGCACCTGACTTCGATCTCGGCAAGACATTAGGGCTTTTCTTCAAAAATACGATTTCGGCGACAGGCTGGATGGTAACGAATTTTTGGGAGCCAGCGGCCACGGGCGCAATACTTGTCCTACCAATTTGGGTGCTTTGGCGGCTCATAAGCCTGCCATTTCGGCGCTAATGGTGAAAATCCTTACGATTTCGTCAGTTGCAAGTGAGGCAAACCCTGTCAATAAAGAGACGATAAATGATAAGACATACCGCGATGGCTCATAGCGCCAGATAGTTTCGCGTCATCGGAATCGGCGCAAAAGAGAGGTTCACATGCGTTTTGCACCTTTATTGATGAGTATTGCCGGAGCGTGCTTGCTCGCAGCTTGCCAGTCTGACCCTTACAATGTCCCGGATCCCGGCCCTGCTGAGGCGTCTCAAGAACCAGAAGATCGACGCTATACCGTGACCTATCGCGGTAATTCTTCAGCCTCCCCAGAGCGTGTACGTGATCTCGCCCTCCTGCGTGCGGCCACCATTACCGTACAAAAGCGTGGCACATGGTTTGAAGTCGTCACCGAATATGCGCGCAATCAGGAAGAGCGAAAATCATCTTTCGAATTGGACCCATTTTCAGAGATTGGCACCTCACGCGGCGATTGCGGTGTATTGGGATGCCCATCACGCGCCGACCCAAGCGCAATCGGCAAACGTGACCGGGACCCTAAGACGTTCACAGAATCATTCAACACGCACTCTTTCGAAATCATTGTGAATACGGGCGAGCGCCCCGTCTACAAAGAGAACACGTATGACGCGTTTGAAATTTCAGACGAACTGCGACGCAAATACGCAACTGAGTAAACAACGATCTATCGATTTGGCGTAATGATGACCTTGCCGACGACCGTCCGGTCGCGCAGCTCATCAAATGCGCGGCGCGTGTCTTCAAGCTTATATTCGGCATGCACGCGCGGGCGGGTTTTGCCTTCCCTCGCCCACTGCCAAATCTTATCGACATTCTCGCGCCCCTTATCAGGAAACTTGCGGCCATATTCGCCCGCGCGAACACCAACAAGCGAGAAGCCTTTGATCAGAGCCATATTGGTCGGCAATGTCGCAATGCGCCCTGACGTGAAACCGATGACACACAGACGCCCGCCAAAGCCTATGCAACGAACACTTTCGTCGAACACATCTCCGCCCACCGGATCGAAAATAACATCAGCGCCGCGTCCGCCGGTGAGCGACTTTACCCGCGTCTTGAAACCTTGGGTGACATTCAAAGCATAGTCAGCGCCGTAGTCGACAACCTTGTCGAGCTTCTCATCGCTGGCAGATGTTGCAATGACCGTTGCGCCAAGAAGCTTGCCAACGTCGACAGCCGCCAGCCCCACTCCGCCCGTTGCGCCGTGCACGAGCAATGTTTCGCCGGCCTGCAAGTTTGCGCGTCGCACGAGAGCGACATAGGCGGTTAAATAAGCTGCCGGATATGCCGCCGCCTCGGAAAAACTCATTGTCTCTGGCTTGGCTTGCAAAGCATCAGCGCGCGCGATTGCATATTCAGCAAAGCCGCCAAAACGCGCGCCGCCCGCAACCGCATCTCCCACAGCAAGCTCCGACACGCCGCTGCCCACCGCATCGACAATACCCGCCATATCCATGCCCGGCACAAAGGGCGGCTCCAGCTTGAGTTGGTACTTGCCCTGAAACAGTAATATATCCGGAAAATTCACGCTTGCCGCCTCGACCTTCAGGCGTACTTCGCCCGGCCCCGGCTCCGGCATCATACGGTCTTCAACGCCAACGCCTGACAGGTCATCACTCAAACGATGGCAAACAAACGCGCGCATTAGCTGTTAGACTTATAAGTGTCGCGCACAATTTTCGCGATTTCCAGACACGCCGCATTCGCCGCCGGAGAGACTTTCGTAAACGCTGTAAATCCATGCGCCAGCGTCTCATAGCATTTAAAAACCGTTGCAACACCTGCCTCTTCCAAGCGTTTGGCATATGCCTCGCCTTCGTCGCACAAGGGATCAAACCCTGCTGTTACAAGTATCGCCGGAGGCAGCCCGCTCAGGTCCGCAGCTCTACCCGGTGACATTTGAAGATCATTGCGATCATGGCCTTCTGGAACATAATGCCCCATGAACCATTCCATCGTGTCCGAGGACAGAGGATAGGTTTCGCCATAAAGCGTGCGCGACGGGCGGTCAGATTCAATCTCTGTCGCCGGATAGATCATCAATTGCAATGCAGGCAGCGGCTTGTGTTGGCGCTGCATTTCCTGTGCGATAATGGCCGTAAAATTCCCGCCCATACTGTCCCCGCCAATCGCAACACGGCCAGCCGGCGCGCCATAGGTTTCAGCATTATTCACCGCCCACTCATAAGCAAAAATACAGTCCTGCAAGCCTGCCGGAAATTTATGCTCCGGAGCCAGACGATAGTCGACAGACAGAACCGGCGCCTTCATTGCTTTCGTCAACATCTCGCAGAACCTGTGGCATATCTCCAAGTCGCCAATGACCCCGCCGCCCATATGCATGTAGACCATCATCGGAACGTCTGGGTCCTGTGTTTCTGGACGGTAAAGGCGCACGGGGATGTCGCGGCCATGGGCAGGCAATGTAAAATCTTCGGTGCTCACAGTCGGATCAGCAGGCGGCGCAAACATTTGCAACGCATCAGCCGATGCCGCGCGCGCTGTCACAGGGTCGAGGCTCGACATGGGCGGTTGGCGAGACGCCCCATGCGCAAGAAACTGAAAATAGGGGTCAAGTGTACGCCCACCAATTTCAACTGGACGACCGCCAGACAACCGCACCAACCAGCTTTCTGGAAGTTTCAAAAGTGTTTTGGCTATCATTGCCTGAAAGCTCATAATCCCTCTCCCCTTCTACGTTTTAGTCCCTCACCAGAACGCCTGAAAGCCCCTTCAATAAAAGCTCTGAAGCAAATGTGGCCGCAGCCTCAACATCAACGGGCTGTCTTTGCAGCATATGGTCGCCCAAATCTCTTGCAATCCCGATCGCAGCAGCCGTGAGATATTCAACGTCAACGTCGCCCATCTCCATGACCCCCAGCATGCTCTCAAGATCGTTGCGAATTTCCTCAAAAACGGCCTGCATCTCCGGTGTGTCTGCACGCACGCCGAAAAGCGCAACATTCGGCCCTTCCTTCGACATCGCATCGCTGTTCTCAAATTTCAGGAAATTGAAATATGCGCGATAAGCCCCGCGGATGAACTCTTCAAAATTATTCGACGTTTCGCGTACCGTCTGCAGGTGTGGCCGAAAGCGCGCCGCAGAACTGCTGGCAAGCGCCTGAAAAACTTCCTCTTTCGACCTGAAATAATTGTAGAATGTACCGGCAGCTAACTGCGTTTCGCGGATAATATCTCTAACACTCGTTGCATTATAACCCAGCCGCGCAAACACCAAACGCGCTGCGTCCAAAATCGCCTGCCTGTTGGCAGCCTTGAGGCGCGCGCGTTTTCCATCTGTTGCCAGTTCGACATTGGAAGCGGTCATAAACTTATCTCCATCCATAGTGGAGAGACCCTAAAAATGACGGAGCGTCAACTTTATTATACGGTTATACGTTATGCCCGCGCGATCAGCGCTTCCAGACTTCCCAGACGGCCGGCTTTTCAAGGTGCTCAGCCAAAGTGCGGTCGGACTTGGTATAAACAAATGAGTGCCCCGGCACCCAGCGTCCATTTTTCAGATATTCAGAGGTGCTGACAAGCGCGCCATCGCTGCGCTGATGCCCTTTGCTGCGGACCTTTGTGATCTCGGCATGCCCTTCGACATCTTCCACCGCTTCCCACACACCTGCCTTAGAAACTGCAAACGTGCCGCGCGTCGTAAAGCCGGCCGTTGTTTTGTAAACATAGGATAATTCGCCCGTTTCCGCATCGCGCCGAACGAGTGTATCGCCGCCATAGGAGCCATCTTCGAGCGAGTGCTGGATCAGAAGCGTCGGCGCGTCTTCGTCAGCCCATGTCCATTGCTGAATATCTGCGACAGCCTCCGCGCTCCCCCCGGTCGGTTCCCCGCGATATGTGTTACCAACAAAGTCGGCAAGAATACCAAACGTCTCTTTTTGTCGCTGGGCGCGTTGCTCAGCGAGACTTTGCGCTTCAGTAGCCTTTTTCGCCCTGATCCGCTCAATGGCCTCTTCGGGTACAAGCTCGTCGCTCGACAGCGCTTTCCAGGACTGGCAAGAAGCAAGCAGTGCGACTGAAAGAATCAACCCTAAAACGCGCATTTTCCGTTCTCCATGCTCAATCCATTATGCCATCAGGCATTTATCGATTCAACCAATTGGAGGTGGAACATACACGGCGAAGCTGAACGGATCATGAGCCGTCAGTCCGAATGACAGCTTCGGCGTATTATAGTCGCCAATCAGCAGCTCGTAATGCAGGTGCACACCCACTTTAACCGTAGATGTGTCGCCAATTTGCCCAATTGGCCAGCCAAACCCAAGTTCACTGCCAACCTCAAGCCCGACCACGAATGCGTCCAAATGTGCATAGCGGGTGAACACGCCATAGCCGTGATCAATGAGGATATAATAGCCAAACGAGCCGCCCCAGCCTGCCTCACGCACAATACCGGGGGCTGCCGAATAGACCCATGTCCCCCGTTGTGCGCTAATATCGAGGCCTTTGTGCAAACGCGATCCGCGAATACCAAAACCGGAACTCAGGCATGCGCCATTTACCGGTATCGTCGCCAGCGCAACCTTGCCATCAACAATAAAGAGCTGGCCATAGCTGGGAATATTACCACCAGCCTCGCTTGGCGGCGCATTCCGCACGCGAGTTGGGCATACCGTGAACCTGCTGTCTGGAACAAAAGCACCTTGCGGCGGCGTACTGCTCGGCGCGCCTTCAGCACTTGTCGCCGTTGTCTCCCCGGAGCCGGCATCTTCGGTATGCGTGTCCTCCGGGAATGAAATCGGAGCAGGCGCCGTGACGCATGCCGCAAAAAAGAAAACCGCAAGAAACGGCAGAGCACGCCAACCTAGTAAACTCATATTCATGCAACTTGTTTCCTGCGCTTTTTACCGCGTTTTATTTCGTCCAGGAGATCGCGCACATAGGTGTCGAAATCAACCTGCATGGTGTGGCGCGCACTGTCATAGAAATGACCGAGATGTGTCGCATCATCCTTGGCAATTATGCGTTCCATTTCAGCGCCGCCCGGCAAAACATAGTCACCCGCCAAATACGCAGCGACGAGCTTTGACTGCTGCTCGGCGAAATTAACCAGTGTCGGCAAAGGCTGCGCTAGCCCAAGGAAAAACAATGTCTCAAACCCCGGCTTCACCATGCGCTTAAACAAAGGAAACTTATTTTCCGCTGGCGTCAGCTCAGGCAAATCGAAGAAAGGAAACGAGACATTATACCCCGTCGCCCAGACAATGGCGTCAACCACCGCACGGCTACCATCAGTAAAGACCACCCCATCTCCATCAAGACGCTCTATTGCACCTTTCGGAACAATATCCCCGCAGCCGACACGCGTTAAAAACTCTCCGGATACGGATGGGTGCGCATTGAGCGGCTCATGGTCCGGCTTTGGCAAACCATAGTCTTCCATCTTACCGACCGCCTTCTTGATCACCCCGCGCGCAAGCGCACGTCCAATCTTTGACGGCATCCAGCTTGGCAAGCTCGCTTTGTCGGATGGCCGGCCATTCATATATTTCGGCAAGACCCAAACTCCGCGGCGCATCGAAATATAAAGCGCATCTGCAAGCGGGCGCTGTGATAATTCCGAAGCGATATCCATTGCCGAGTTTCCGCCGCCAACGACCATCACCTTTTTGCCGCGAAAGTCATATGGATCAAACGGATCGCGGTAATGGTGGGAATGAACCTGATAGCC
>CAZXTI010000082.1:0-6953 GCA_964643565.1 uncultured Hyphomonas sp.
GAGGCTTATCCGGTTTATGATTTCAAGAAGGTGATGTCTGCACTGACGAATTTTTGCAGCGTTGATTTGTCAGCGATCTATCTGGATATTCGCAAGGACTGCATTTATTGCGACCCGCTGGATTCGCTGAACCGCCGCGCATCGCGCACTGTGATGAATGAGATTGTGCATCGGTTGATGGTGTGGCTTGCGCCGATTATGCCGTTTACAACCGAGGAAGCTTATCTGATGAGCCATCAGGCAAAGACTGGCCCGGCGAGCATCCATCTGAAACAGTTCCCTGAGACGCCAGAGGCATGGAAAGATGATGCCTTGGCGGCGCGCTGGGCGAAGATTTTCGATGTCCGGCGTGTTGTGAACGGCGCGCTTGAAATTGAACGGCGCGAAAAGCGTATTGGGTCATCGCTGGAAGCGGCCCCGGAAGTGTATTTCAGTGACGAGGCTTTGCTGGAGCTAGTGGCAAGCGAGACACCAGCCGATCTGTTTATCACCTCCGGCACTCAGCTTATCCACGGCGATGCACCGGGCGGTGCATTTACGCTGGACGATGTTGAGGGGATTGGTGTTGTTCCGGTCAAGGCGGCGGGACAGAAGTGCGCGCGCAGTTGGAAATATTTTGATCCGGCAACCGCTGACCCAGCCTTTCCCGATATTACACCGCGCGACGCTGAGGCTGTTCGCAAACTTGATGGTGCAAGCGGATGAAAATAACGCACCGCGCCCTGATTGCTGGATTTATCATTCCGGTCGCCATTTTGTTGGACCAGTGGAGCAAAGCGCTTATTTTGGCTGAGCCGCGATTTAATGCGCTGGCGTGTTTGGACGGGACGCAATATTGCGGACGGATCGAGGCGACGCCGCTGTTTGATTTTTCCATGGTTTGGAATTTTGGGATGAGCTATGGCCTGTTTCAATCGGACGGAATTGGGCGTTGGTTGCTCGTTCTGGTGGCGCTTGGCATTGCAACTGGATTTGCTGTTTGGCTGTTTCGGGCCGGACATTGGCTAACAGTGACGGCACTTTCTTTCGTTGTGGCCGGAGCTATCGGAAATGTAATAGATCGCGTGAGATTTGGCGCTGTCGTTGATTTTATTGATGTTTCCAAGATTTTACCGTTTTTTCCATGGGTGTTTAACGTTGCAGATTCGGCGGTAACTGTCGGCGCGGTATTGCTCTTGGTTGACCAATTTATATTATCAGGCGAAGAGAATGATTCAGCTGGTTCAACAGGTCATCATGATCCGAGTTAAGCTGTAGAGGACAAAAAGTATGAAACTGAAGCAGAAGACACTTTTAATGTATGCTGGTATTGGCGCGCTTGCGCTGACAACGGCTTGTGCCTCGGGCAATAAGGAACGCTCCGGTGTGCCGGATGAGTTTCGCGTTGTGAAAAAAGCGCCGCTTACTGTTCCGCCGGAATATAGCTTGCGTCCGCCCGAGCTTGGCACGGTGCGCCCGCGTGAAGTTTCATCAGAGCAGGCCGAGCAGGTTTTCGCATTTGGTACTGATATTGGCAAAGATGCCAGCGCGGTTGAACGCGAAATGGTATTGCGAGCTGGCGCGATTGCGGTTAGCCCGGTTATTCGCCAAGTGATTGACTATGATGAATCAGGATTGTTACGCAAAGGCGGCGCGTTTTCCGATCAGGTCAACGCCTATTCCGGTAATGAAGAAGAGCGCGACGCTGCTGCTTCAGACAATGCAACCGGGGGCGCTGATGTGCGCATCGAGCGTGGTAATGGCCGACGGATTAAACTGCCTGGAACTTAGCAGGCTTTACGCATCTATATTAGGCACCTACCGGAACACCGCGTTTGCCGGTATAATGGGGCATGCCTGATTCCATCATTCCGCCGGTTCGCCCGATTATTCGCCAACTGCCGCCCGACGCGATCAATCGTATTGCTGCAGGCGAAGTGGTGGAGCGTCCGGCCGCCGCGATTAAAGAGCTGATCGAAAATTCACTCGATGCCGGTGCAACGCAGGTCGATATTGTGATCGAAGCGGGCGGGCTGAAGCGGTTCGTCATTACTGATAATGGTCATGGCATGTCAGGTCCGGACATGGTGCTGGCTTTGGAGCGCCATGCGACATCCAAGCTTGTGCCGGACGAAGGCGGTTATGTTGACCTGTTGAACATCCATACAATGGGGTTTCGCGGCGAGGCCTTGCCAAGCATCGGTTCGGTGTCGCGCATGACAATCACCTCGCGCACAAGCGACACAGATCCGGTGGAGGTATTCGTTGAGGCAGGCCGCGTTGAAGGGCCAAAGCCAGCGGCTTGGACTGGCAGAAGCCAGACGGGTGCGCGGATTGAAGTGCGCGATATATTCCATGCCACACCGGCGCGCCTGAAATTTATGAAGACAGAACGCTCTGAGACAATGGCGGTTGGCGATGTATGCCGGCGGTTGGCGATGGCGCGGGCTGATGTTGGGTTTTCGCTGGAGAGCAATGGGCGCACCTTGTTTCGCTATGCTGCAGAAACGGGCGATCAGGAAGCGGCGCGGCTTGCGCGGCTCGGCGCGATCATGGGACGCGACTTTCGCGAGAACGCCATTCCGATTGAGGCAGAGCGGGACGGCGCAACGGTGAGCGGTTTTGCAGGATTGCCAACGCTTAGCCGGGGCAATTCTCAGATGCAATTTCTGTTTGTGAATGGGCGACCCGTGAAAGACCGTATGCTGAGCGGTGTGATCCGCGCGGCATATCAGGATTTTTTGGCGCGGGACCGTTATCCGATGGCGGCGCTGTTTGTCGATCTGGACCCTGAATATGTTGATGTGAATGTGCACCCAGCCAAGACCGAGGTGCGCTTTCGCGATGCCAATTCTGTGCGCGGGCTTTTGATCGGCGCGATCCGGCATGCGCTTGCGGCGGCTGGGCATAGGGCGTCCACCACGGTTGCAGGCTATGCGCTCGGCAAGGTGCAAGTTGAGCCCGAAGCGCAATCTGGCGGCTTGTGGGACAAGGCATCTGTGCCCGCAGGCGGCGGCGCGCCAACAGGGGCGATGCCGACAGCTTTCTTGCAAGGTGATTATACGCGCAGAGGCGGCATGGGGGCGGGCGCTGCTAATGTAGGCGAGCGGGCAAGCCCGGACTATATGCCGGACCCGGATGCAGCCCCGTCCGCACGCGTTGAACCTGCCCCGCAATCAGATGCGCCGAGCTTTCCGCTTGGTGTCGCGCGGGCACAATTGCACGAGACTTATATCGTGTCGCAGACCGAAGACGGGATTGTGATTGTGGATCAGCATGCCGCACATGAGCGACTTGTCTATGAGGGCATGAAGGTGCAGATGGCGGGGGCGGGCGTGCGCCGACAAGCCTTGTTGATCCCGGATATTGTTGAGCTAACCGAGGATGAGGCGGTGCGTATCCTTGCGCGCTCAGAAGAGCTTTTGGAACTTGGTCTTGAACTGGAGCCGTTCGGCCAAGGCGCGGTATGTGTACGCGCCACGCCGGCGATTTTTGGCGAGATGGATGTGAAAGGCTTGTTGCAGGATTTGGCAGACGATTTCGCCGAATATGAGGAAGGCCTGGTGCTCAAGGAGCGATTTGAAGAGGTTATGGGCAATATGGCGTGCCGAGGATCGGTGCGGGCCGGACGCCGATTGATGGCTGAAGAAATGAATGCGCTCCTTCGCCAGATGGAAGCAACCCCGCATTCAGGCCAATGCAATCATGGCCGGCCGACTTATGTCGAGCTGAAACTGGCCGATATTGAGCGACTGTTCGGGC
The DNA here is from genome assembly GCA_964643565.1 of uncultured Hyphomonas sp. GTDB lineage: Bacteria > Pseudomonadota > Alphaproteobacteria > Caulobacterales > Hyphomonadaceae > CALLCD01. The sequence goes on from CAZXTI010000082.1 coordinate 3,742, forward strand.
GGCGATAGCTTAAATTTTACAGATCGACAAAAATCTATCTTAAGGCGATTACGGTACCCTCTAAACTCGGAGGACCAACAATGAAACCATCAGAATTATCGAACACAAGCGGCGCTCTCGACATCAGCGCAGACTGGGCCGAAGGCGCTCAAGAGGCTTACAGAGAAGAGCAAGATAAGCGCGTTGCGGAAGACGAGACCATCGTTTCGCCCGAAACTTATTACGAATCTGAAGAGGGTGAATATGACGAAGGCGTTGAACGGGGGTTTGTTGAATCTTTGCGCGTGCCGCTGATTGGCGGGGTTGTTGTGGCCGTGCTGACGCTATGCTGGTCATTTATGTTTGTTCCGGATGCGGCCTTGAAAGACGCGCTAATGATTGCGGCGGCATTTGCAGTTGTTGGAGCTGTGTTGGTGCACGTCATTCGCGGTGTCGTAGAAAGCTTGTCGGTGTATTTTCAAACCGACATATTCGTCTGGTGCGGCATCGCGCTTGGTATCGGCGTTGGCGCAGCTGACCATCTCGATCTGATGCCCTTCACGCTTCCAATGATTGATATTGTGGGCAAGCAAGACACGATGCGCATACTTGCTTATATGGCGTTTGGCTATGCTGGGGGGACACTCTTGCAGGGTGTCCTGACATCGCCGGACTCAGAGGATGAGAGCCAGCCGCAAGTCTAGCTTTTATGGCTGGCGCGGAGCTTGTTATCGTCTGCGTTCGGGGGGGCGTTTAAGACGCAATGCGTGCCCTCCGGCGCGTGGAGTGTGGCGACGCATTCATTGCAGGCAGTGCAGCCTGATGTGGTGTGTGTGCCTGCGCGCCATTTATTTGGCAGGCCGGGATCATGCAGCAAGGCGCGCCCAAGGGCGATGGTTTCAAAACCTGCTTGCAAGACATGGTTGACACTTTGGGTGGACTGGACCCCGCCAAGATAGCAAAACGGCATGCTGACGGCGCTGCGTATGCGCCGGGCATTCTCCAGCAGGTAGAGTTCTTGAAACTGGACCCGGTCAAAGCCTGAAATTTTCATCGCTTCATAGAGTTTGCGTTCAATGGCGTTGCGCGGCGGCGGCAAGATGGAGGGCGGCAGGTTGGAGCCAAACATGGACGACACCGACTCCGCGTTTAGCCCATTGCTGAGAACGGCCAAATGCGCACCTGCGCGCTCAACAGCGCGGGCAATTTCGATGCCGTCTTGAACTGTGTTGCCATCCTTATGGCCATCGGTGACGGAGAATTTCACGATGACGGCCAAATGGTCCCCAACTGCTTCAAGTACACGGCTTAACACCTCGATGGGAAAGCGGCCGCGGGCTTTAATGTCGCCGCCAAAGTCGTCTTTCCTCTGATTATATATGGGGGAAAGGAATTGGCTGAGCAGATAGCCATGGCCCATATGTAGCTCGACTGCATCGAAGCCTGCATCGCGCGCGAGACAGGCGGCGGAGACAAAGGCGCGGGCAATTTCGTCCATATCTGATCGGGTCATGGCGCGTTTTCTGACACGGCCTATGCGTGCGCCAATTTTGTTGAAGCCGCCGGACGCGCTTATGGGCGTATTCTTTGCAGCGCTGCGCGGCAGAAAATTGAAGCATCCGCTATGGGTGAGCTGTGCAGAAATAGCGGCGCCTTCAGCATGGACGCCTGCGCTCAAGGCTTTCAGATCCATCAAATGATCCGGGGTCATTACCACTTGATCTTCAAAGGTGCGCCCGTCAGGTGTGACGGCGCAATAGGCGACCGTCGTCATTGCTGCGCCGCCTGCGCCAACGGATCGATGGAAGTCAGCCAGTCCTTTGGAGACGATCGCCCCCGTAGCGCGGCCTTCATTGGTTGCGGATTTGATAAATCTATTCGGCAGGGTCAGCGGCCCGATATTGACCGGGCTAAAGGCTTTGGCACTGAGGGGCTGGCCTGTCATTACGGAACGCTGGGGTCGTCGCCTTGTGGGGTGAGCGAGGCGAAATCAAACAGGTCGCCATCGAGCAAATGGGATGGGCGGACATGGCCGAGTGCGCGTAGCATGCTGGCTTTTGTGCCGGGAAATTCTGCGTCCCATTTGTCAAGCCGTTCGGCCATGACCTGACGCTGCAAACCTTCTTGTGAGCCGCAGAGATTGCAAGGGATGATCGGGCAGCCAAGCGCGCGTGTATAGCGGGCGATATCATTTTCGGCTGTTTCGATGAGCGGGCGCACAACCATCACATCGCCCTCATCATTGAGAAGCTTGCCGGGCATTGCAGCAAGGCGGCCGCCATTGGCAAGGTTCATCATGAAAGTTGCCAGCGAATCTTCGCGGTGGTGGCCGAGCACAATAGCCTCGCAATTTTCTTCGCGCGCGACGCGGTAAAGTATGCCCCGTCGCAAGCGCGAGCAGAGTGCGCAATAGGTTTTGTTTTCCGGTATTTTTTCCGTGACGATGGAATAGGTGTCTTCCGTTTCGATCCGGTAAGGCATGCCGAGCCCTTCAAACCATTCTGGCAGCGTGTCGGCGGGAAAGCCGGGCTGGCGCTGGTCGAGATTGCAGGCGATCAGTTCGACAGGAAGGTCGCCGTGGGCTTTCAGATCAAGCAGGATGGCGAGCAGGGCATGGCTGTCCTTGCCGCCTGACAGACAGACAAGCCAGCGCGGAAGCGGCACGCCGGGACTTGCGCGTTTGACCATGCCATAGCGCTCAATCGCATCGCCGGCCTGACGCTTCAGGCGCTTGCGCAGGCGATTGAAATTCGTCGTCGCAGGCGCGCGGTTGAAAAACGTGCGGGCGATTTCTTTGTAATTAACATCCGTGTGCGTGTTCATAGAGGGGTAATGCCCGTTCGCGGGTGAAAGCTCAAGCTGATTTAAGGCCGTGCGGCGAGCTTGACGGGCTTGAAGCTCATGCGATGTACGGGGCATGGGCCGAGACGGGTGAGCGCTTCGGCGTGGGCTTTGGTGCCGTAGCCCTTATGGGCGGCAAAGCCATAGCCGGGGTGGGCGACGTCGAGTTCTGTCATCAGTTTGTCGCGGGCGGTTTTGGCGAGGATTGAGGCGGCTGAAATGGCTGGTTCTGTCAGGTCGCCCTTGATGATAGCGCGGGCTGGGCATGGCAAATCAGCGGGTACGTCGTTTCCGTCGATGATGATCGCGCTTGGGGTGTGTCCCATGGCTTTGACGGCGCGGCGCATGGCCAGATGATTGGCTTGGCGGATGTTCAGCTCATCAATCTCTTC
>CAZXTI010000083.1:0-6952 GCA_964643565.1 uncultured Hyphomonas sp.
GCGTAGTCCGTGGGCCGCTTTGAAGACGAGGTTTTCGCCGACCGGCCCGCAGTGTTCGGCATATGGCCCGATGACGCCGATTTGGATCGTATCTGCTGGTTCTGCAGTGATGCGGTCGGCTGCTTCTGGACCTGCAAAAACGGTCAGGCTGTCTAAAGGGTGGCGACCATTTGCATGGGCACGCCCGACATGCAGCGTCAGGTTAACTTTGGCAGGGGCAAGGGCGATAGGCATGAGCGTGTTTTGGGCCGCATTGGCGCGTGCGTCAATCAGTTCTGTTGCGTGCGGAGACAAGCGTTTGGGTGCGATCAAGGCCGATGTCGACTTTCGATTTCAGCTCTTTCACCTTGTCGCTTTCCGGGTCCAGACGTATCGTGCGGTTCCATTGGAAGCTCGCTTCAAGTCTACGCCCAGCGCGCCAATAAGCGTCGCCAAGATGTTCATTAAGCGTGGTGTCACGCGGTGACAGCTCTACGGCGCGTTCTAAATGTTTGACCGCCTCAGTATAGTTGCCAAGCTTATAATGCGCCCAGCCGAGACTATCGACAATCGCGCTAGAATTGGGCCGCAAAATGACGGCGCGCTGGATCATGTCGAGGCCTTCATTTAGCTTTATGCCGCGATCAATCCATGTGTAACCGAGATAATTGAGTACGGAAGGCTGATTGGGCGCGATCTCATTGGCGCGGATGAGGTCCGCTTCGCCGTCACGCCAGCGGCCGATCTGTTCGCGAATAGCGCCGCGCGCATATAAGAGCCGCCAATCTTCTTGGTCTTCCTCCGCATCATCGGCGATAAGTTCGGAGAAGATTTTTTCAGCATCGCCCAACGCGTCAAGCGAGCGCAGCAAATCACCAAGTTGAATTTTTAGATTGCGGTCTGGTGAAGCTGCCAGCGCTGTGCGCGCCGTTTTTAGGGCTTCGGTGTTCAGTTCTTCGCGGCGCAAGGCCCACGCAATTTGTCCCCTTGCCGTGGCGTAGAAGACGGATGTTTCGGGCACGGCTCCAAGAACAGCGATCGCGTCCATGCGGCGGTTTGCATTGTCCAACGCGTCTCCCCAGAGCGTGCGCGCGATGTGTAGATTTGGATCAAGGTCGAGGGCCAGAGCGAAATAGACGCCGGAAAGATCATTGCGCGTCTGGGCAGCGAGCGCGGCGGCGGGCGTGTAAACGGAAAGCGCAGCGCCCTGACGGATTGAAAGCGGCGCGGGCGCGATTGCCCGTCCAGCCGCGATATCATTACGCGCAGCCTCAATGGCGGCATTATGGCCGATCCGGCTTGTGAACCGGCGCAAGATGCGCATGGCCTTATCCGTCTCACCCTTTTGGGCAAGGAGGCGGGCATAATATTCGGTCGTGGTTGCTTGATAGATGCGGGCGTCCGTAATGCCTTCAAGCGTGGTAAGCGCGCCGTCATAATCCTCAGCGTTGATCTGGATAAAGGCGCGCGTCGACAAAATCATGCCGGTTATAAGCGGGTCAGTTGAGGCTGATGCCGACAGGATTTGCAGCGCTTCCTCGGCCCCATTTTGCTCTGCCACGGTCCAGGCGATCAGGCACCGCGCAATCATATCATTAAAGAGGCTCGATGTTTCCGGCAGGAGCGTGCGTCTTGCCCGTGTGTATTGCTGGGCTTTGATATTGCGAATGCCGACAACAAGACGCGGCAATGAGCTTGCATTGAGCGTGTCTTCCTTGGTGGAGGTCGCTGTTTCAAAAGCGCTATCAACATCTCCAGAAATGAGCGCTGTGAACACGGCGCGCTCCAGCAGGTCTGGATCATAGGGGTTAGATTTGGCTGAGCTGGCATAAAAGGCTGCCGCGCGATGCGGGTCGCCGGTCAGTGAAGCAAAGCGCGCTTGGATAAAGTCTGAGTAATTTTGCGCCTTTTCATAGCGCGCCTTATCAGCCGCGCGCCTGTCGGCGAGCACAGCTGACTGTTGCACAACCGAACAGGACACCATGGCCATTATGCCAAGGGAAATTATCCACCTACCAAACGCATTCATTCGTTAACTTTTTTCAGCTTGAGCGCGTGAAAGCAAGCCTTGAAAGCTGCAATTCGCGATTTAGCCGCCGAAAGTGTTAAATATCGCGTTCGTTGAGGCCGCCATCATCTTCGAGTGAAACACGCGGAAGTGTGCGCTTTTCGGGCGCGTCTTCCTTGATACCATCTTCCAGTTTTTCCAAAATCCGGTCGCGGTAACGCACAGGCGGGAAACCCTCCAGCGCGGTCGTCCAAGCTTCACGGGCTTTATCTTCTTCATCAAGATGCCAGTAAATATCGCCGAGATGATCCTCGATCTCCCAGTTTGTTTCAGGGCTAATCAGCTCCTTGGAGCTTTCAATCGCGCGGCGTGCGACGGCCAAGTCACCATATTTATACCGCGCCCATCCGAAGCTATCGAGAATATGCGGGCTGCGTGGCACGAGTGTGACGGCCCGGAAGAGCAGCTTATACGCCTCTTCATGCATATCGGTATGGCTAATCAGGTGATAGCCAAGCGCGTTCATTGCGTTCGGGTCATTTGGATTTGCCAAGAGTTCGCGGCGCAGAGTTTTGACCGCTTCCTCGTTCTGGCCAAGTTCACCAAGGATAGATGTCACAAAGGTCCGTCGGTCAGTCGTGTCGTCGATTTCAGCTGCCTTGCGCGCATATGGCAAAGCATCTTCATATTGGCCCAAATGCTGAAGTATATTGGCTTTGACCGAGTTGGAAATTGCACGCTCAGAATCATTTTCAGCAAGCTCGAACAAATCGTCGACAAGTTTAAGCGCTGCGGTGTCATCATATAGCAGCGAATAGAGGTTTGCCGCGCGTGCCGTAACGTTGAACTTATCTTCAGGCTCAACTTCGGTTTCCAACGCAGAGGCGAGAACGCTTTTCGCTTCGTCTTGCTCTTGCTTCAGCATCAACGCAAAGGCTGCTGAAAGCCCGTGCTGGGCGGTTACCTCTGGCGCGGTCAGGGCAACATGCGCAGCGCCATCATAAAATGCCTGCTGGTGCAGCGCGCTGATAACTGCGCCGCGCAAGGAATCATCTTCCGGCGTTAAGAGGAGCGCGGCCTGATCGATTGAGGATTTTGTGTAATCAAACGTATTGGTTGGCTGGCCATTTGCACGTAGGCGGAAGATGCGCTGAAGGGCTAGCTCGCTTGAGATATCAAAGAGCGTGCGGGCAAATGCGGTGCGCGGGTTGAATAATTCATCATCAAGCCCGTCGCCGGTCTCCAGCTGTTCAATGGCTGCGGCATATCCAACAGCGCGTTCCGGCTCAGCTTCGGCTAGTCGGCGATAAGCATCTTGAGCTTCCTCGATGCGGCCAAGCTTGCGTAGCAAGATCGCCTGGCGTGAGACAACTGTGCGAATGTGAGAGAAGTAGAGGCTCTCAATTGCAAAATCATGCTCTGGGGCTTCGATGTCGTTTGGGATGAGGGAGTCATAGACTGCGAGGGCTTCTTCATTACGGCCAAGCCCTTCCAGCATTGATGCGAGTGAAAGATCGCCGCTATTGCCGGGCAAGCCATTTGAGGAAGCGCGGTGTTCAGCGATGGCTTTGGTTTCTTCACCCTCAAAGGCATGTATCCAAGCATTGATATAGGCGAGCAATAGGTCAGAATCATCATTCTCGCGGACGAGGTCTAGCGCGTCTCTGGCGCCATCTGTGTCTTCTTGTGCGAGTTCATCTACGGCAAGAATGAGCGCGCGGATGCTGGATGGGGTGATCTCGTTTTCCTCATCCTCATTCAGCGCCTCCAAATAGGCTGCCATATCGCCGGAACGTATGGCCTCTTTGGCATCTTCATAATGGTCGAGGCCAACCGGCTTGCCTTTATCATTGAGTACGGCAGTGGCTTCAGCCGCTTTAGATATATCGGCATGGGCAGGGGCGAGGCCAAAGGCAGCAATGCTTAGGGAAAGTGTCGCGGCTGTAAGAAGGTATGAGAGGCGCATGTAGACTCCAGACTATATAATTTGAAAACAAGTGTGCCGTAATAATGTGGTCTTGGGCAAGCCTACATGTAAGGTTTGGCGAGAATGTGACCGAAAAGTTAGGCTGTGCAGTCGCCCCTTATGCGTATTTCGGCCAAGCCTGCAGGCATAAGCAGCGCTTGCTGCATATCAAGAGCGTTCTGGTAAGTGCCTGAATGTATCCGGCCAGACACCCATTTTCAGCAAATGGGCGCGGGGCTTACCTTACATATTCGGGTAGTTCGGGCCGCCGCCGCCTTCTGGACAGACCCAATTGATGTTTTGGTTCGGGTCTTTGATGTCGCACGTTTTGCAGTGGATGCAGTTTTGCGCATTGATCTGGAAGCGTTTGGAGCCGTCTGGTTCCTCGACCCACTCATAGACACCTGCCGGGCAATAGCGATTGGACGGCCCATCGAAATGTTCCAGCTCCGAGGTGACCTGAAGGTGTGGATCGCCGACTTGAAGGTGGACGGGTTGATCTTCCTCATGGTTCGTCGCCGTAAACGAGACATTGGTCAGCTTATCGAAGCTTAAGACGCCATCAGGCTTTGGATAGTCTATCGGCTTGAATTTTGAGGCTGCTTTCAAATAGGCATGGTCAGCCTTTTTATGCTTCAGCGTCGGCAAAAAGCCAAAGCCAAACAGTGCGCGCAGCCACATGTCAGGCGTGCCAATAACTGCGCCCATCACCGTACCAAAGCGCGACATGAGCGGCTTCATGTTTTTGACCGGCTTTAGATCCTTATAGACCCAGCTTTTCTCAACCGCTGTTTCATAGCCGCCAAGCTCGTCATTCGCGCGTCCGGCACTGATCGCTTCAAAAGCAGCTTCTGCGCCCAGCATGCCGGTCTTCATAGCATTATGCGTGCCTTTGATGCGCGGCAGGTTTACAAAGCCTGCTGAGCAACCAATCAGCGCGCCGCCCGGAAAGGCAAGCTTTGGAATAGACTGCAAGCCGCCAGAGGTGATCGCGCGCGCGCCATAAGCAACGCGTTTCCCGCCGGTTAGATATTTCGCAATATCGGGGTGATGCTTATAGCGTTGGAACTCGTCATATGGCGAAATATATGGGTTGCTATAGTTCAGGTGGACAACATAGCCGACTGAGACATAGCGCTCGCCCTTGTCCATGAAGTGATACATGAAGCCGCCAGCGCTGGAATGTTTTGTGTCGCCCGGATAGCCAAATGTGTGCTGGGCGAGGCCTTCGGAAAACTCATCTTCCGGGACCGTCCAGATTTCCTTCAGGCCGAGGCCATATTTTTGTGGGTCGCAATTGGCTTCAAGATCATATTTGGCTTTGACCGATTTGGTCAGTGAGCCGCGCGCACCTTCTGCAAACAATGTATATTTACCGACAAGCTCCAAGCCGACCTCAAAACCCGGTTTTTGCGCGCCGTCCATTCCAATACCCATGACGCCAGCAACAACGCCGCGCACTGCGCCATCATCATTATAAAGCACTTCAGAAGCGGCAAAGCCCGGATAGACCTCAACGCCGAGCGCTTCAGCTTGCTGGCCGAGCCAGCGGCAGACATTCGCCAGCGACCCGGCATAGCAGCCATGATTGTGCATAAGGCCGGGAAACATAAAGTTCGGGAAAGTGAAAGCGCCGTTTGGCCCGAGCATTTTATACTTGTCTTTGGTCACCTTGGTTTCCAGCGGGCGATCATCGCGCGTATGCCAGTCCGGGATGAGCTCGTCGAGCGCCTTGGGGTCAAGCACGAGGCCGGACAGGATGTGCGCGCCAATCTCGGAGCCTTTCTCGATGACCACACAGGTTCGCTCTTCGCCAGCTTCTTGTGCGCGTTGCATGAACCGGATCGCCGCGCAAAGCCCGGCCGGGCCACCGCCAACAATCACCAGATCATATTCCATTGCTTCTCGTTGTGGTGCGCCGTCCGCCATGTGCATATCTCCAGACCTGAAATGCTGATTTGTGTTTTGTTAAAGTCGTTATACTTGTTAATTTGTAAAACTGAAGGGAAATGAATGTCTCAGCCGCCGACAGATGCCGCACTTTTAACGCTCACCGAATGGTGGGGCGATATGGGCGTGGACGTTGATGAGGCAGAAATCGCAGCCCTTCGCGGGGGAAAGCCGGTTCAGCGCGCGCCTGTTACGGCCAAGCGAGCTGTGCAGGCAAGTCCGCCGCCAAAGTTTGAGGATGCCCCGGTTCCGGTTAAGCGCGCGCGCAAGAAATCCATGCAGGATTGGGTGCAAAAGGCCGAATCGTTAGCCGCTGAAGCTGACACGCTGGATGCGCTCAAAGCCGCGATTGAAGGCTTTGAGGGTTGCCCGCTTAAAGCTGGGGCAAACAAGACAGTCGTTTTTGATGGCGTGCAAGGTGCTCCTGTCATGGTGATCGGCGAGGGCGCTGGCGGCACTGAAGACCGCGTCGGATTGCCCTTTGTCGGCAAAGCCGGACAGCTCTTGGACAAAATGCTCGCTGCCATCGAGCTGGACCGCAAGACCAATACATTCATCACCAATGTCACCTATTGGCGTCCGCCGGGAAACCGTAACCCGGAAGCTGATGAGCTGGCTGTGTGTCGCCCCTTTGTCGACCGGATGATTGAACTGAATGCCCCCAAGCTGATTATTGCCGCTGGCGGCGTCTCGGCCAAAACGCTGCTGAACACAAAAACGGGCATCATGAAATTGCGCGGGGCTTGGGTCGACTACACCACGCCCGGCGGCTTCACCGCCCCGATCATGCCGACCTTCCACCCGGCCTATCTCCTGCGCCGCTCGCAAGACAAGTCCCGCGCTTGGCGCGACCTGTTGGAGATACAAGCGCGGCTTGGGGGATAGGCGTGACATATTTATTCTTAGGGGGCGGCCAGACGGCGAATTGACGAGTGCGTGAATTGCACTGTTCCCCATTGCCCGTTAGAGCTTACGCATGCCTGCTCCGCTTTCCATAATTATTCCGGCCAAGGATGCCGCTGGTGATCTGCCGGGTTGTCTCTCGGCGC
>CAZXTI010000084.1:0-3138 GCA_964643565.1 uncultured Hyphomonas sp.
CCTGCTTCAAAGCCAGCCTCCCAGCGCACCGTTTCGCCATCCGCCTCTTCCAGCGGTCCAAACGCATAGATCATCCCCGCGCCCGGCAAGAAGCCCGCCGCCGGATCTTCAGCACATATCCGCGCTTCAATCGCATGCCCCGTCATCTTGATCTTCTTCTGCGTCAATGGAAGCTTTTTCCCATCGGCCACCAAAAGCTGCCACGCCACCAGATCGACCCCGGTAATCATCTCCGTCACCGGATGCTCGACCTGCAAGCGCGTATTCATTTCCAGAAACCAGAAGCTGTCCAGCGTCAGCGGCCCATCGCCGTCAACGATAAACTCAACCGTACCTGCGCCCTCATAGCTAACCGCCTTAGCGAGCTGCACTGCCGCGCCCGTCATCGCCTCGCGCACATCTTCAGGCATATTCGGCGCAGGCGCTTCCTCAATCACCTTTTGCCGACGTCGTTGCAATGAACAGTCCCGCTCAAACAAATGCACCGCATTGCCATGACTGTCGCCAAACACTTGAACCTCAATATGACGTGGCCGCTGCACCAGTTTCTCCAGCATCACCCGCCCGTCGCCAAACGCCGCCTCAGCCTCGCGCACCGCACTTTCAAGCTGCCCGGCAAGCTCGGACGCTTTTGTCACCTCACGGATACCGCGCCCGCCGCCGCCTGCCACAGCTTTGATCAGCAGCGGAAACCCAACCGTCTTAGCCTCAGCCGTCAGCGTTTTAACGTCCTGCGCCGCGCCGCGATAACCCGGCAAAACCGGAACACCAGCTTCCTCGGCAATACGCTTGGCCTCATCCTTCAATCCCATTGCCCGGATCGTATCCGACTTCGGGCCGACCCAAATCAAACCAGCTTTAACAACATCATCAGCAAATTCCGCATTTTCCGACAAAAACCCATAGCCCGGATGGATCGCGTCCGCGCCGGTCGCTTTGGCCGCCTCAATCACGCGCGCGCTGTCCAGATAACTCTCCGCTGCGGGCGAGGCCCCTATATGAACCGCCACATCCGCCTCACGCACATGCTTGGCCCGCGCATCAGCATCGGAATAAACCGCAACCGTCTTAATTCCCAGATCACGGCACGTGCGCATAATCCGGCAGGCAATTTCGCCGCGATTGGCAATGAGGAGCGTTTTAATCATCTCAAACTCTTTCATATCCTGAACAGGGGCAAGCTTCTACTTGACCCAATTCGGTTTTCGTTTCTCAAGAAACGCAGACAAGCCCTCGCGTCCCTCCTCTGAGGCGCGCCGCGCCGCGATACGTTTCGCCGTCTCAACACCGACCGCATCGGTAATCTCCTGGCCTGCAAAATCATCGACCAGCTTCTTGGAATCATGCACCGCGCCCGGCGCTGCGCCCAGCACCATGCCCGTCACATGTTCGGCAAGCATTTTCATCTCTTCATCATTTTGCGCCGTATAATGCACGAGACCCATTTTCTCAGCATAAGGAGCATCAAAACTCTCAGCCGTCACAAACAAAGCTTTAGCCCAGCGCGGCCCGATCGCTTTGAGTACAAACGGGCTGATCGTCGCCGGTGTCAGTCCAAGGCGAACCTCGGAAAAGCGAAACTTTGCAGAGGCCAACGCCACAACTACATCGCACGCCGCCACTAATCCGGCCCCGCCTCCAATCGCCGCGCCCTGCACGAGCGCCAGCGTTGCTTGCGGCAAATCATGCAGCTTGCGCAACATCTCAGCCAGCTTGACCGCATCGGCTTCATTTTGCGCTTGGGTATACGTCGCCGCTTCCTTCATCCACGACAGATCAGCCCCGGCTGAAAAAGACTTACCTTCACCGCGCAAAATCATGAGCCGCACAGCACGATCACCAGCAATCTTGTCGAAGACATCTGTCAGCTCAGCGATCAAATCGGCATTGAACGCATTATGCTTATCCGGCCGGTTGAGCGTAACGGTTGCTATTCCAGCTTCAGTCGTCTCAAAACGGATAGCTTTATAACCGGACATATCGGCCGCTCCTTATCAGGCTTTAGCCTGTCTTACCGCCTGACACGGCCATGTAAAGCAAACACCTATAACAATTCTGGAATTACGGCCCGAAAGAAAAAAGACACTTCAGGGCGGACCTGAAGTGCCAATAATCTATGCATAAATCTTATTTAGCCCCCGAATGCCCGAGGCGAGGATAAAAACTTAGGATCCTGAGCCTGTGTGGGTCTCTGTCAGCTCGGCCTCTGCTGGCTCGCTCGCTTTGGCTTCTTTTGCCGCATAAGCTGCTTCCAGTTCTTCAAGACTAAGCTGCAGATCATCTCCGGCCAGTTCTGCAAACTTGGCTTGTGCTTCAGTCGCAGTGTGTTTGCCAGAGCTGGTCACATGGGTGACGAATTCTGCTGCATTTACCGAGCCATTGGAATCAGCATCCATCGCAGCAAATTTCTCGGCAACAGTGCCTTCTGCGGTCGCTGTAAGTGCGCCGCCAATAAACACTGCGCCAACAAGCGTTGGAATAAGTTTTAGATAAGTCATAGATTTTCTCCGTTGCGAGGCCAACGAGGCCCCTTCCAATACGCCGTGCCAACTGACAAAGCGCGAGCGCAAAAGAGCATGTTCATACGGAGATACAAATTAAGCCTTTGTCACATTCAGGCCTAAAAAAACGGACGCCTTTGTTTTCAAAAAACAAAAGCGTCCGGCATTAAATTTTCGTCAGAAAACGCTGGCTTATGAACCGCCGCGGCTTCTTGATCTTGTCGTGGAGCGGGTTGGCGAAGACCGGCGCGTCGATGTTGCGCGCGTGCGTGTCTGCGTCTGAGTGCGTATTTGTGGCCCAGCGCGGAACTCAGTCAATGTGATCCGGCTATCGTCGCCAGCTGTATTGTCAAAAGCGAAATTGGCCTGACGCTCAGTTGCGCCATTGCGCGTTTGAAAGGCAACAAATTCCTCGCGCGTGACCGTACCGTCGCGGCTGGAATCCATTGCAAAGAATTGATCTTCAAGTGGCCCAGCAAGCGCAGGAGCAGAAACCCCAAAGCCAACCAAGGTAAGTGCAAGAAGTGTGCGTTTCATATGATATTCCTTGTTACAAAACATGTAAGCGCAAGCGAGCGCTCTTACTTAGGAATATAGCCCAAACTCACCTCATATGACATTCACAAGGTGGTGAGCG
>CAZXTI010000084.1:3238-6952 GCA_964643565.1 uncultured Hyphomonas sp.
GCCTTTTGGACGTTCACCGCTTTGCGCTGCGTTTCATCCAGCGCATCAACCCGCGTCAAAAGCCGCTTAGCCACCGCGTCGCCCTCATCTCCGGCCAGTTCAAGCAGCGCATAGCCGCGTTGCTGAATGCCATCTTCCAATTCGAACAAATGCATTGCGCCAAGTCCGCGCAAAGCTTGCGCCCGATTTGGACCAGCCGTGCGGATCGCCGTCTCATACCAGGTCGACGCCTGATTGAGGTCTTTGTCTGTACCCTGGCCCGTTGCATACAAAACAGCCAGGCTCACCATCCCGCTTTGGTCGCCTGCCTCAGCAGATTTCGACATCCACGCAAATGCCGCGTCCGCATCTTGGGCGACACCAGTGCCGTTCAGAAAGCACAGCGCCGTTGGCCAATAAGCGCCGTTCAGCTTTGCCTCATTTGAGGCCGCCAGAAAATGTTCACATGCCCGCGCCTTATCAATCTCGCCATACCAGCCATTGTCATAGCCCTTCGCCAGCAACCAGTGCAGGCGCACATCCTCTGCCAGCCCTTGAACGAGATAGGCCTCTGCATCGACCGCGCGGGTTTCATTATCCGGCCCCAGCACAAGCGAGCGACCAATCACGCCGGCCATGGAAACTGTAAGCCCTGCATCGGCATCAACAGCCTCTTGCGCCAAGGCGCGCGCGTCCAGCCAACGCGCATCGCCAAGCTCAGCCCCCTCAGCGACTAAAAGCGCCTGCTCAGCTGCAATTTTCCCGCGCTCAGCACCAGATTGCGCACAGCCAACTGCTGCCAGCAGCGCAAAAATCACCACATATTTTGGATTAAAAGCCATCACCATGTCCCGGACGCAATCGCGCGTCTCTTTGTCTATTAGACAATAGAGAACCACACCTTGCTAAAATTTCGGTTAAGATGAACACGCCATAGCCATTACCAAGACATCAAAACGCTACTCACCAATGGGTAAATCATATTTCTCTTGTACGCGCTTTTTCTCAACCTCGACTTGCTTGAGGCTCTCTGGCTCTAGCTCATCAAATCTTTGCAATAAAAGAGGCGCCTGATCATCGCCATACTCATTGGCCAAAACCAGCAAAGTGTAGCCAAACAGATGATTTGGGTCTTCAAGCTCCTCAAAAGCATGCATAGAACCTAACCCCCGAAGCGCATGCCCTTGCTTTACTGAACCGGGCGGAGCCGCAGTAATAGCCGCTTCATATGCGGCCGCTGCCTTCACAGGCGAAACATCGGTTCCCTGACCCAGAGCATACATAACAGCAAGGCTGATCAACCCGTCAATCTCATCGTTTTCAGCTGCCAAATTCACCCATTTGAAAGCCGTCTCTTCATTTTTCTCAACATGGATGCCTTGAAGGTAACACATGCCTGTGTACCAATGCGCGCGATGATCTTCCAATTCGGATGCTACAAGAAAATTCTTGCAAGCTTCCTCGTCATCTTCCGTTTCAAACCAGCCATTTCGCAGCCCCTTTGCAAAAAGGTAAGCGCTATGCGCATCGTCATTATTTTCGACGAGCCATTCTCGCAGCAAAGGTTCCGCTTTGGGAGTTTGCGTCTCCTGATCAGGGCCAAATAAGTAGGAAAACGCCAATGGTTTTGCGGCGTGCACCCTCAACTCATCTTGCTCGCGCGCACATTCTGCAAGCTTTCTGACCTCGAACCAATCATCGCCATCAGGGTCAGCATCCATAGCAAGGAAGGCCAAGTTTATACACGCTATAGGACGCTGGAACGGGTCATCTGCCTCCATTGCAATGCGGTAGTTAGATCGCGCCTTGGAATAGTCCAGTTCAATCTGGTCGCCAAAAAACCCAGTATATATCGATCCCAATAGCGCAGCCGAAGAAGCATGGCCCGCCTCGGCTAAAGGTGTCAGCTGAACGATGGCGTCTTCTAACATGGCGGCGGTCGGCGTGCCTTGAAAACCTTCATCTCCGTCTGATGTAATGGCGTAAAACACCTTCTCATACTGAGCCTGCAAGCCCTGATCTGGAGAAATAGGCTGGGATGAAACGCACGCAGATAAGCAACAAATAAAACTGAGTAAAACTATAAATCTTGGCACGACTGTTATCCCTCCATCAAAGATAGATTACATTCTAAACACACCAAACCCTTTTTCACCAAATGGCGCATTAAGCGTCGCGGAGAGTGCTAGCCCCAGAACGCGGCGTGTGTCTGCTGGTGCGATCACCCCATCATCCCAAAGCCGGGCCGTTGAATAATACGGGCTTCCCTCAGCTTCATACTTCTCGCGGATCGGCGCTTTGAACGCTTCTTCCTCTTTCGCGCTCCATTTTTCGCCCCGGCGTTCCTTGCCGTCGCGTGTCACTGTCGCCAGCACGGAGGCCGCCTGTTCGCCGCCCATCACCGAGATGCGCGCATTCGGCCACATGAAGAGAAAACGCGGAGAATAAGCGCGCCCGCACATACCGTAATTGCCCGCGCCATAGCCCCCGCCCGTAATCACAGTCAGCTTCGGCACAGAAGCGGTCGCCACCGCCGTCACCATTTTCGCGCCGTCCTTGGCAATCCCGCCAGCTTCATATTTGGAGCCGACCATAAAGCCGGTAATATTCTGCAAGAACAATAAGGGTGTACGCCGCTGCTCGGCCAATTCGATAAAGTGCGCTGCCTTTTGCGCGCTTTCAGAAAACAATATCCCATTATTCGCCAATATCGCGACCGGCATGCCATAAAGCCGGGCAAAGCCGCAGACCAGCGTTTCGCCGTAAAGCTTCTTGAACTCATGAAACTCCGAACCGTCCACAAGGCGCGTAATAATCTCGCGCGCATCATAGGGCTCTTTGGCATCGGCCGGGACCAGCCCGTTTAGCTCTTCAATGTCATAGATCGGGTCGAGCGGATCGGTCAGCTCCAGCGGCATCGGCTTGGGCCGATTAAGCGTACGCACAATAGAGCGCATGATCGCCAGCGCATGATCGTCATGGGCGGCATAATGGTCCACCACACCAGACTGGCGCGCATGCACATCGGCCCCGCCCAAATCTTCAGCCGAGATGACCTCGCCCGTCGCCGCCTTAACAAGCGGCGGGCCGCCGAGGAAAATCGTGCCCTGCTTGCGCACAATAATCGTCTCGTCCGACATTGCAGGCACATAAGCCCCGCCCGCCGTACATGAGCCCATCACCGCAGCGATCTGCGGAATACCTTTCGAACTCATCGTCGCTTGATTAAAGAAAATACGCCCGAAATGCTCGCGGTCCGGAAACACCTCCGCCTGATGCGGCAAGTTCGCCCCGCCGCTATCGACCAAATACAGACATGGCAAATGGTTTTGCATCGCGATTTCCTGCGCGCGCAAATGCTTCTTCACCGTCATCGGATAGTAAGTGCCGCCTTTAACCGTCGCATCATTGCAGACAATCATACACTCGCGCCCCTCAACGCGGCCCACGCCTGCAATCAGCCCGGCCCCTGAAATCGCAGCGTCATACATGCCATTGGCTGCCAACGCGCCAATCTCCAGAAATGCGGACCCCGGATCGATAAGACGCTCAACCCGTTCGCGCGGAAGCAATTTACCGCGCGCCACATGCCGCTCTCTGGACCGCTCAGAGCCACCAAGCGCAGCTTCAGCCGTTTTCGCCTTTAGCTCCTCAACCAAAGCCTCCATCGCACGCGCATTGTCGGCAAATTTTGTAGACGCAGTATCAAGTTTTGATTTGAGCACAGGCATTGGC
>CAZXTI010000085.1:0-6924 GCA_964643565.1 uncultured Hyphomonas sp.
TGTCATTCTCCAGAAGGCGCGTCATCACCGTCATCATTTAGTGAAGATGCAAATGAGCCAACCAAGGTGAGCAGGTCGACACTTCCGCGCGTGTAGACAATTTCGCCCGTTCCATCTTTGGCGATGACATCAAAACCGCCGCCCTGCTCCAAGGCAATATATGATCCGCCAAGTAAGCCATCAGCTGTAATCCGCGCATCGGTATCGTCGGCGAGCTCAAGATTAGATGGCACAGAAAGCGTGACGAGCGCCTCCGCGCGCTCAAAGTCAGCTTCAATGGCTTTGACGATGCCAATTTTCACGCCAGCCAAGCGGACATCCGCGCCGCGTGTAATACCAGCCACATTGTTAAACCGGGCTGTTACGTCATAAGTGCTCGAGCTTGGCTGTCCATCAGTTCCATTATTTACGGCGAAAATCGCAAAAACGGCTGCGACGCCGACAACAAGAAATCCAACGAGTGTTTCAAAGACCGATTCACGCATCTGGGGTCCACGCCTCATAGTCTGCGGCGTGCTCCTTGTCGCCTGATCTTGTCTTCAGGCTACCTTTCGGCACCTCTGCAAATAATGTCCCGGTCATATTCGGTTTATGGTCCGTTTCCCATTCGCGACGCTTGAGCGCAGCAACGGTCGGCGGTTCCTTGAATGTATGATGGAGCCAACCATGCCAATCGGCCGGAACCTTAGACGGCTCGGCAAGTCCTTTATAGACGACATATCGGCGATGACGGTTTTCCAATGACGGTTTGCGATCCTGATAATATTTATTGCCGTAATCATCTTCGCCAATAAATTCAGAGCGTCGCTTAATATCGAACATCGCGCCTATTGTGGAGCCGTTCCACCAAGTGAAGATTCTTTTGACCATTTGCTAAACATCCTTGCCTGCAAGTTAGGGCGATATTGTGACCTAATGTGGGCATAAGCCAGTCCGCCGCGATGCACAATATCTATAGCGCGTGTCGACGCACTTTCAAACCATGCAAACTCAGTGTTTTGACAGCAAAATACGGTCCATGAACGCATTATAAAGCCAGTCCTTCTCTCCCCAAATCAGCCGACTCAGTGAATAAAGGCTATGCGATAACCCGCCCAGATTCCGGCATCGGTGAAAATGGACAAGACGATGACAAGATTTCTCGACATACCGCTCGAAACGCTCGCTGAGGGGGAACTGCTCGAAGCAGTTCAAAAAGCCGTTGATGCACGTCAGATTACACCGCCCGCTCTACTACAGAGCGTCACCACCCTAAAGCTTGGGGCATCGGTCCCAGCCACGACGCGTGCGCTAAGTGCGCTTAGCAAAAGAGCCGAATTAGCCAATCTGGAAGCGGCAGGACGCGATGGACTGGCCGAGATGTTAGACCGCCTCGGTGCCTCGCCGCGCAATCAAGACCTAGCTGACGCGATGAGTTTTGGAACACCTGAGGCGCTGCTGGAAGAAGCCTTACGCCAACAAAACGGCCCTGCTGCGGCGGCCGCGCTTTTGCGCACCAATCTTACCGAGCGCGACAGCGAGCCTATGGATGTGTTCGCCTCCGGATCTTTTGAGGCGGCAAACCCGCACCTCACCGCCTTGCTACAAAATGGCGGTCAAATCGCTTTTGCCGACACCAGCAGGCTGAATGGCTTTGCAACCACGGTGGTGTTAAATGTATCCAAGTTCACCAGAGCTGAAGGCTTTGATGAGGCAGGTTTGGACACGATGGTACAATGTCTTGCCCATATCGCCAAAGACGGCATTATCCTGCTGACAGGGCTTGGCGCGGCCATCACCTCGCTCGGTGTTGATTATGCAAGCCCGAAAGGGATTGATACGGCGGTCGCCATTGTCGCCACGATCCGGGACACGCTGAACAAGATAGGCCCGAACCCGCCACTTCTAACAGCCCTGCCGCTCGCGCCTTTTATCGGCGAATTCCTCGGCACGGAAAGCGAAGCGATTGCGCCGCTAATGTCGGTCTTTTCCGAAAGCGAAGGTCCGACACAACTTTCAAAGTCAGTTGAGCTGGGCCTTTCAGCCGCCGCCCCGCAAGCACTGCCGCAGCTCCTCGCGACACTAACAGGTGAAACAGAGTTGGATGGCATACCCGGATTAGACCCCGCCATGCTGACAGATCGCGGGTTTGATGCCGATGTGCTGAAGAAAGTCTCGCACGCCATCACCGAAGGCTTGCCGCTTAAAGCTGCGTTTTCGCGCTGGGTGCTTGGCGATGCGTTTATCCAAGAACGGTTAAAACTTAATCCAGAGAACTATGACACAGACGGTCACGCCCTGCTGTCTGCCACAGGCTTTGCGCGTAAAACCATACTGGCCGCCGAAGAAACACTGGAGGGCTATTTTGAGTCTAAAATAAACGCTGTCCTCGTCGAGGCAGGTTTCACACCCGCCCCCCCCCTTGCCGACGAAATCCAAATCGCAAAGGCAATCGCCCCGGTTTTAAGCGCGCCGCCAATCATTGCCGCAAACACCAACACACCTGCAGAAGTCGCCGGGGCGCTTGATCTCGATGTTATGGGTATCGCGCTCACCGGAACACGCCCGCCTCTCGCCAATAGCCTGCAAGAACGCATGCGCCATGCCCTTGAGCTGAACAGAGCTGATGCGGAAGCTGGAGACAATTATATCGCAGAGCACACCCATGACAGCGCGCCATCACCGGCTGCTGAGCGTGTGCGGCTTCCAGACCGACGCAAAGGCTATATCCAAAAATCAACAGTCGGCGGCCACAAAGTCTATTTGCATACGGGCGAGTTTGACGATGGTGAGCTTGGTGAAATTTTTATCGACATGCACAAAGAAGGCGCGGCCTTCCGCTCACTGATGAATAATTTTGCGATCGCTATTTCAATTGGCCTGCAATACGGCGTCCCGCTTGAAGAATTTGTCGATGCCTTCGTCTTCACGCGCTTTGAGCCCGCCGGAGAGGTCACCGGAAATGACCGCATCACAAAAGCCACTTCTATTCTCGATTACATCTTCCGCGAACTGGCGGTCTCTTATTTAGGCCGCGAAGATCTGGTCGAGATTGGCGACAATGTCAGCCATGATGGCCTCGGGCGCGGATTAGAAGACGGTGCACGCGAACACAAACCAGAACTGACAGGCGAAGCTGCGCGCGTCATTTCACGCGGCTTTTCACGTGGCCAATTGCCAGACAATATCGTCGTCCTGAACAATGCCCGCGCTGAACGTAATGAAGATGCGCTCCAAAGCGAGGAAACTGAAAGCCAGGCCGAAGAAAATGCGGCGCCGCCTTATCTCGACGATGCCTGCGCCTCATGCGGTAGTTTTACCCTCGTTCAGCCAAATCCCGATGCGAGCGATATACACTGCGAAGCTTGCGGACACGCCAAGGTCGCCGAAACGCAGTAACAGGACATTCATGGCATATTAATTGCGTGACCAGTATCAAAATATCACGCTCTTAAAGGGAATTTTGTGCCATGTTGAAACACGTACTCGTCGCCGCAGGAATGCTGGCCATGGTGACACCAAGCGCAGTTGCGCAAAATGCAAGCCAGATTGCATCAGCAAAGTCTGGTAAAACATGCGAAAAGTGTAATTTGTTCCAAGCGGACATGTCATTCAGCCAGATCACAGGCGTCTCCTTCGCCGGTGCACGGCTTCGCCAGTCAAACATGACGCTCGCGATTCTCGATGATGTGAACTTTAGCGGTGCAAACCTCTCAATCGCCAATATGTATGGCGCGCGCTTTACCGGGGCGAGCTTCAAAAAGGCTGATTTAACCGACGCAATTCTCGTTGGCGGCTCTTTCGACGGCACGAATTTCGAAGGCGCAACACTGAAAAATGCAAATATTTCAGGCGCTGAAATGTCGAGAGCCCGCGGCCTGACCCAGCGGCAACTCAACATGGCTTGCGGCGACGCGCACACCAAGCTCCCAAGTGGGCTCAAAGTGCAACAGTGCCGCTAGAATTACATTTATTACAGCAACTTCAGTTTACCCCTTGTCTAATGTCGATAATTTAGCGGCATGAAGACAAGGGTTATTTTTTCAGCTTTATTCCTATCCGCGATGCTTTGGTCTCCCACAGCATCAGCAGATGAGAAGGACAAGCGCGTGACATGGCAGCCTGCCTCGTCGGGCTCTTGTGAAAATTGCAACTTGTTTGGCCGCCAGATGCCCTTTTGGGATGTTAGCAACGCCCACTACAATAACGCCAATCTCAGTCACGCCTCGTTCCACGGCGCAAAAGCCGATGGCGCTGTCTTCGATGGCAGCATGGCGCGTTATGTCGATTTCTCGCGCGCAAAGATCAACAACGCGCAATTCGTTGGGGCCACTTTAAAAGCCGCAAACTTTTCCGATACTGTCGCCAATGGTGCCAACTTCACCAAAGCCAATATGGACGCAAGCGACTATCGCAACGCAAAACTCGTGGGGGCAATCTTTACCGAGATCAGCGCACGCAAAATTTCTGCTCAGGGCGCCGATTTTTCAGCGGCGAACCTCACCGGCGCTGTTCTTGATGCGGCGAACCTATCGGGAGCCGTTTTCGATGGCGCGCTTCTGGCAGGCACAAGTTTCAACCAAAGCAACCTACAGGGCGCAAGCTTCCGCGATGCCCGCCTCTTGGGCGCCAAACTCGCCGGTGCCCTAAACTATCTCAGTGCCGACTTTTCTGGCGCGTGCAAATCGTCCGCGACGACCCTGCCAACTGATCTGAAGCTACCCTCTTGCGAGGTTCAAGGCCGCGATGTCACCGCGATTGCATTTACACAGCCAGGCGCACAATAAACGCACCCCGCCTAAACGCTTAAGTCTTCACTTGCGGTGCAATCCGAATATTCAATTCTTTTAGCTGTTTGTCTTCAACAGGCGACGGCGCACCCATCATCAGGTCACGCGCTTGCTGGTTCATCGGGAACAGGGTCACGTCGCGAATATTGTCCGCATCTGCGAGCAGCATCACGATCCGGTCGACACCCGGTGCGATCCCGCCATGTGGCGGTGCGCCGTAACGGAAAGCATTCAACATGCCGCCAAACTCTTCCTCAACGACCTCAGGGCCATAGCCAGCCAGTTCAAAGGCTTTCAGCATAATGTCCGGTCTGTGGTTCCTAATCGCGCCTGAGGACAGCTCATAGCCATTACAGACAATGTCATACTGATAGGCTCTTAAAGCGAGCTGTTTCTCCTCAGTATCTGCTGCTTCAAGCGCCTCTAGTCCGCCTTGCGGCATGGAGAATGGGTTGTGCGAGAAATCAACTTTCTTATTGTCTTCATCATATTCATACATCGGGAAATCGATGATCCAGCAGAAACGGAAGACGCCACTTTCTATAAGCCCAAGCGTTTCGCCAATCTTTGTGCGCGCCGCACCGGCAAGCTTATACGCATCGCCTTTTTTACCAGCCGAGAAGAACACGCCGTCACCAGCGCCTAGGCCCATATGTTCCAGTAAAGCTGCAAGATGTGCAGGCTCGAAGTTTTTCAGCACAGGGTCTTGGCTGTCGACGCCGCCGCCTTCTGCCTCACGCAGACGGGCATAGCCAAGGCCGGGCGCCTGCATCTCTTTCTTCGCCCATTTGTCCATATCATCGAAGAACTTGCGGGATTGGTCTGCGGTTGCCTTTGGCGCAGGGATCGCAATCACCTTGCCGCCGCCCGCGATGATCTTGGCGAAGATGCCAAATCCGGTCTTGCTATCGTCGGCGAAGAAATCCGTTACATCTGATAATTCGATCGGGTTGCGCAGGTCTGGCTTATCGGTGCCGTACTTCGCCATGGATTCCGCGTAAGGGATGCGGACGAATGGGTCAGAGGGCACATCGCGTCCCTTGCTTTCCCAATCGGCAAACTCTTCAAACACGCCGCGCATTACAGGCTCAATTGCCTGAAAGACATCTTCCTGTGTGACAAAGCTCATCTCAATATCTAGTTGGTAGAACTCACCCGGCGACCTGTCGGCGCGGGCATCTTCATCGCGGAAACATGGTGCAATTTGGAAGTAGCGATCAAAGCCTGACACCATCAAGAGCTGCTTGAACTGCTGGGGTGCCTGCGGGAGTGCGTAGAATTGGCCGTGGTGGACGCGAGACGGCACTAGGAAGTCACGCGCACCTTCTGGGCTAGACGCGGTCAAGATCGGTGTCTGATACTCTGTGAAGCCCTGCGTAACCATGCGGCGGCGAATGGAGGCGATCACATCAGAGCGCAAAATCATATTCTTGTGCAAAGTCTCGCGGCGCAAATCGAGATAGCGGTGCGTCAGGCGAATATCTTCAGGATAATCCGGCTCACCAAAGACGGGCAATGGAAGCTCAGCTGCTTCGGACTGGATGCTCGCTTCTTTGATGCGCACTTCAACCTGCCCAGTTGCAAGCCCCGCATTCACCAGATCCGCGTCGCGGGCCAATACCTCGCCTTCAACTGTGATAACGCTCTCGGTGCGCAAGCGCTCAACGACAGCAAATGCAGGGAAATCCGGGTCAAAGACGCATTGTGTCAGCCCATAATGGTCGCGCAGGTCAATGAACATGACGCCGCCATGATCGCGGCGGCGGTGCAGCCAACCTGAGAGTTTCACGGTTTGGCCGACATGTTCGGCGCGGAGTTCGCCGCAAGTATGGGTGCGATAATCGTGCATGGGAGGGTAACCTCTGGCAATTCATGTGTGTTTTTCAGAGCGCAAACGCGCACCACTGCTAGCAATTGTCAAGGTGATCGGCTAGGCGTCAGTAATGAGTGATGAAATTTTACGCCCGATTACCGACCAAAATGAACTCGATACGTTCTGCGAAGCGCTGTCTAAACACGACTTTATCTGCGTGGACACAGAGTTCCACCGCGAGACAACCTACTGGCCTGAACTCTGCCTCATACAGGCCTCAGGCCCCGGCGTAGAAGGCATAATTGACCCATTATCTGATGATTTGGACATCGGTCCCTTCCT
>CAZXTI010000086.1:0-6860 GCA_964643565.1 uncultured Hyphomonas sp.
ACGCCCTGACCAATAACCAACCGCACCTGACCATTCCTGTCGTGATTGGTCTTGCCATGACGGTCGCCATTATCTGGCACTATGGCGGGCGCGCCTGGGCGATTTTTTACGTTGTGGTGATCCCCTTCTTAAACTGGTCGTTTGCCGTCGTGCCGGATATTCCTATCCTCGACGCCGGGGTCATTAATAAAGCAGGCGTGTCCCTGCACCCGCTCACCCTTGTCACAGGCTTTGTCTTCGTCGCGCGCGATTTCGTGCAGCGCGAAATGGGTCACAAAGTGCTCATCGTTATGGCCATCGCAATCGGCTGGGCCTTCTTCTATGCGTGGCCCGTCATCGTAATCGCTTCAGGCACGGCCTTTGCCATTTCTGAAATCGTCGATTGGCTGCTCTTCACATTCACAAAATACAAGCTCTCGACCCGCATCCTCTTATCGAGCGCTCTGGCAACACCAATCGATACGACCATTTTCCTCTACGGCGCTGACCTTGCCCGCCAAATGGCTTTGGGCGAACCGGAAGGCAATTCCCTGCATCTGGCAAACTGGATCGTCTTCGTCATCGGCAAAATGGTCGGTGCGCTCATCGTCTCACGCATGATCAAAAAGCGCGAAGACGCCGGGTTCTATGATGACGATCCAGCCGAAATGGCACGCGCAGCCTAAACTGCAACCAACCCCTTGATATGCGGATGCGGGTCATAATCGACGAGCTTGAAATCCTCAAACTCCCAGCCGAACAAATCCGTCTTCTCAGGGTTCAAGATCATCTTCGGCACCGCACGAGGTTCCCGGCTGAGCTGCAAGTCGGCCTGCTCCAGATGATTGAGATAGAGGTGCGCATCGCCGAACGTATGCACAAACTCGCCCGGCTCCAGCCCCGTCGCGCGCGCCAGCATCAGTGTCAGCAATGCATAAGAGGCGATGTTAAACGGAACCCCCAAAAACACGTCCGCTGAACGCTGATAGAGCTGACACGACAGTTTCCCATCCATAACAGAAAACTGGAACAGACAGTGGCATGGCGGCAGCGCCATATCGTTCACATCGGCCGGGTTCCATGCGGACACAATCAGCCGCCGCGAATTCGGGTTCGTCTTTATCTCATTCAGCAGCCACTCGATCTGGTCAATCACCCGGCCATCCGGCGCCGCCCATGAGCGCCACTGCTTGCCATAAACCGGACCAAGATCGCCGTCCGCATCAGCCCACTCATCCCAGATCCGCACACCGTTTTCCTGCAGGTAGCGCACATTCGTGTCGCCCTTTAAGAACCATAATAGCTCGAAAATAATGCTTTTAAGGTGCAGTTTCTTCGTCGTCAGCATCGGAAACCCGTCCGCCAAATCAAACCGCATCTGCCGCCCGAATACCGCCCGCGTGCCTGTGCCCGTCCGGTCGCTGCGCTCAACGCCATTGTCCCGAATATCCTGTAAAAGCTGAAGATACTGGCGCACGCCCGCTCCCTTTCGACTCACTTAAGCTGTGTTCCAACATCGCCTGCCCAGCCATCCAGCTCAAGGGGCAAAATCAGCACACCACAGCTTTCCGGCCCACTGCAGTTAATCAGGTCTTAAAAACACCCGCCAAACTCAACCATAAAGCCTAACGAGACCTCAAAGTATTCATGAGAGATATGACGCGAACAGTATTGGGCGAATTAGCGCGTAGAGGCAATATTATGAAATTCAGTGCGAAAAAATCTTGGGGAATGTCTTCTCTAAAAACCTACCTGAAAGACACGTCAGGTAATGTTGCAATGATTGCTGGATTGGCAATTATTCCGATTATCTCAGTCCTCGGTCTGGCAGTAGACTTCCAATTCGTCGTGACGAAAAAGAATACGGTCCAGCAACTTCTCGACCAAACCCTGATTGCAGCGGCGCGCGACCGTCAAGCTGGACAAGATCGCGGCGTAGTAGAATCCCGCGCAAGCGATTTGTTTGACTCGCTTTTGGCCGCGAATGATCCGAATATCGATTGTGATCCAATCAATGCGATGTTCGCAGAAGATAGCGAAGACCTCTTTGCCTTTGTCGATTGTCGTCAACCAACGACGCTATCAGCGATTTTCGGCCGCGACCATTTTGACTTCCGCGTCGATTCCGGTTCCACGTTCGGCGTCGGTGAGATTGACGTTGCCTTTGTCTTCGACCTTTCCGGATCGATGAGTTGCCCTGAAGACCTACAAGTCGGCTTCGATAGCAGTCAATGTGGCAGTAACAATAATGGCCGCTCCCGCATGGATGCCCTGAAAGATGCCGCCAACGAAGCTGTTGATATCCTCTTGGCAACAAATGACCGCGCCGACAGTAATGTACGGATCGCAATGACAGGCTATTCAAACGCTTTAAATGCTGGCCAGTATTTCGAGCGCGTTGTCGACATGCCGTCAAATGCAGAACGTCGTCCAGCCAATCTGGAAACGTCGGAAACTGTTGGAAACAATATTGAGGACTATATTGGCCAAGTTCAAATGGAAGTTGGCAATGAACGACAGTTCTACGATTATGAATCAATCTTCTGCCCTCAGGGTGAGATCAATTCTAGCAATTGCCGTGGCAACTATTCTGACTTTGCCGGACGTTTCTATTATGATCTTGGCGAGCACCCGACATGTGTTTGGGCGCGTCAGGGACCACAGGCTGCAACAGATTTGGGACCTGGAAATGGTGCCTTCATGCGCGCGGCTCGCCCGGTCTGGGACTTTTCAAACAACACCCAGCATAATGACGACGCTAATTACGTCAGAAAGAGAGACGGTCAGGCAGAGGTGTTGAGAAATGAGGGGTCATGGCGTCAAGGCAGCCCGGATGGTATTCAAACTGGCTCACGAAGCTCAACGTCAGGCACGTTCACAACACGAGGCGCCATCAACGCAAACGACGCACGATGCAACCTCGATTTAGAACCGCGTCCGCTCACTGATGATCAGCGCTCACTAACGGACTTCATCGACGCGATGGAACCAAATGGCGGCACAGCAGGCCATGTCGGTCTAAGCTTTGGGTGGTACATGCTCTCACCAAGATGGGCGAGCGTATGGCCAAATGAATCTGAGCCTCTGGAATATGATAAGCCAGATAGCGCGAAATTCTTGATCCTTATGACGGATGGTGAATTTAACGCTGAAGCGCCAGATGTTTCAGAAAGCAGTGTGTCACAAGCTGCCGACATTTGTCGCAATATTAAGGACCAAACAAACATCACGATCTTCACCGTGAAGCTTGGCACGTTCGAATCTTCAAATACCATCGGGACACAAAGCATCACCGAGTTCTGCGCCAGCAGCCCGGACACAACTTTGAACCCAACAGATGGTGAAAGCTTGGTCGACGATTTCCGCTCAATCGCGCAGCAGATCTCTGACTTGAGAATATCTAGCTAGAACTTTCCTACCCATAAACCCGGATCAGGCCATGTCGATTTCTTCGGCATGGCCTTTTCTTTTGCCATCCGAAGACTTATATTAGGGGGGTCCACTTGTGGACTATAGTGATAAACCCTTGCGTAATAAGCGGCTCGGACCCGGGGGCGGTACCCGGCGACTCCACCAACAAAACTTCAGCAGGAGTTATGGGGTCGAAATAGTATCGACGGACGTCTAAAGGCTATGGATTTTACTCGCCTGAGCTGCGTTAGAAGCTCAATCAACAATAGTTGCTAATGACAACTTTGCTGAAGGTGAACTCCTCGCTGCGTAAGCAGTGCGGTTTTACCGACTTTAACTCCTAAGGCATCAGCGCCTTAGGCGGGGCCCGGAGGCGCCTGGCAACAGAAGCCTCCACCTTCTCTTCTGCAACGATTATTACAGTTTCACGCCGCTTTGTATGCTCGCCGCTCACTCGAAACCGGCCAGCGAGACTCTCCATCAAAGTGCAATTTACCCGCCAGCAAGTGTGCAAACTATAGCAATATAAGAATTCTCAAAAAAACGCTCGCCTGTATGATGAACCCCGTTGTTTCCTGACCGAAGTATCGATAAAGTGCCCACAATCCTGAGGAGCTTCCCGTGACAGACATGATTGGTTATGACGCACTTACCCAAGCCGCAATGCGCGGTGTCGTGCGTGACGTATTAAAAACAACACAAGAAAATGGTGCCCCGCTTGGTGACCATCATTTCTACGTCACTTTCCTGACCAAAGCGCCAGGCGTGAAAATCGCATCGCATCTGGTCGATAATTTCCCAAATGACATGACCATCGTCATCCAACACCAATACTGGGATCTGGAAGTCCAGGACACACATTTCGAAATCATCCTGAAATTTTCCGGTGTCCCTCAGCACTTGCACATTCCCTTCTCTGCCATTTCCAGATTTGTCGACCCGTCAGTAAACTTTGGTATCACGCTCGACCAAGCTGCTGCGGGCGCAGATACGGGCATCATTGCACCGGCCAAGCAAATCGAAGCAGAAGAGACCCCGGCTGAAAAAATCGACGAAGCCGAGACCCCGAACACTGTGGTCAACCTCGACGCCTTCCGCCGCAAATAATCACAATGGCCGATAAAGCCTCGCCGGAGACAAAGCCTGCTGTGTCCGATGCGGACATGCTCGCCCGTTTTCAAAACTCAAAAAAACGCCCACCCTGCTCGGACACACTCGGCATGCGCCTTGAAGCCGTCGATCAGGCAAACAAGACCATCACCATGGCCTTCGAGGTCAGCCCCGCCTTTGCCAATCCAACAGGCGCCGTGCAAGGCGGCTTTGTCTCCGCCATGCTGGATGAGGCCATGTCGACCTGTTGCATCATTGCCTCCAACGTCACCATGACCGCGCCAACGCTGGAAATGAAGATCAGCTTCCTACGCCCCCTCTTCCCCGGCCCGGCAAGCGTCAAAGCCCGCATCCTGAAATGGGGCAAATCCGCCGCCTTCATGGAAGCAGAAGCCTTCGACCCGGACGGCCGCCTCGTCGCCAAAGCCACCGCGACCGCCGTGCCCAAACCCTTCAAGCGCCTCTAGCTCTGAAACGATTTCCCGCGCGTCGCGATCAGAAATACAATCAGTGTCGAGACAATCAAAGCTGCCGACACACCAAACGGCGCACCCGGCCAATAGAACGGCGCGCCCTCGCCTGTGAAATAGCGAAACACCTGCGTCATGATCACCGGCGCGAAAATCGCGTTCACCGCCATCACACTACCAATCGCACCCTGCAACTCGCCTTGCTGATCCTCCTCCACGCGTTCAGTCATCAAGGTCTGCATAATCGGCCCTGAAAATGCCGTCGGCCCCGACAAAACAATCAACGCATACGCAATCCAACCTACCGCGAGCACGGTATAAATCCCGTAAAGCCCGATGCCCAGCACCAGCGCAAAAATGCACACGGGCACATTGCCAAACCGCTTCGTCACCGGCCCGGTCAAGCCGCCCTGAAAGATCGCAATCAGCAAGCCATAAAGCGCAACCGAAACACCAATCTCAAACTCCTCCCAGCCAAATCGCTCCGCCGTAAAATAGGGCCACACCACCGCAAAACTCGTCCATGCAAACTGCATCAGGAACAGTGCCAGCATAATACCGAGAACCGCGCGCTGCTTGCCCACTTGCGCCAGCCCGCCAATCGGGTTTGCCCGCGCCCAGTCAAAACGGCGTCGCTTGGCCTTTTCCAATGTCTCCGGCAATAGCAATGTCCCAACGCCCACAGCCGCCAGGGTCAGCGCTGCCGCCGCCCAGAACGGCGCACGCGGACCAATCCCGGCGAGCGCGCCGCCCAGCACCGGCCCAAACACAAAGCCGATCCCCGCCGCCCCGGCAATCAAGCCAAAATTCGCCGCCCGCGTTTCATCCGTAGACACATCCGCCACACACGCATTCGCCACAGGCCACGTCGCCCCGAAAACACCCGCCAGCAATCGCCCGGCAAACAGCCAGCCAATCGTCGGTGCCAGCGCCATTAAAACATAGTCCGCCGCCAAGCCCGCCAGCGCCAGCAACAAGACCACACGCCGCCCAAATCGGTCACTCAGCCCGCCAAGGATCGGCGCAAACACAAGCTGCATCACCGCATAGGTCGCAAACAAATAGCCGCCAATGCCCGCCGCCTCGCCAATCGTTACGCCCGTCAAAGACGTAATCAGCTCCGGCATAACAGGAATAATAATACTCACGCCCATCATGTCGATAAACACGACCAGCGCCATAAACATCACCGCCCGGTTCGGGCCAGATGCAACAGTTTCAGAATTTTCAGACAGATCCCCCATGGGATGCCTCCATTTAAGGAAAACAAGGCACCCACGGAAAAACGGGTCAGCAGGTGCGCATTAGATTTTCAGGTAGAAAGTGGAAAAAGAAACGAAGGGCAGCGTCTATCGCTTAGAACGCTCGCCCGTAAATCGGGATGATACCGTCGATCGACACGTCATCTCACAAAGTCTCTTCTCTCAATCTCGCGCAACATCTGAGCGAGCCTGATTATCTTTCGCGCAAACCCTAGCCCGCTGTCAAGACCGCATAGGCGATCATGCCCGTACCAGCAAAGCCCGCGCCCCAGACCAGCGTGCGCAAATAGGGTATGCCCAAGAGGTAAAGCGGCACAAAGAAAACCCGCGCGCCAAGGAAAAGCCCCGCGCCCCAAACCGTCAACGTATCGGAAACCCCAAGCAGATGCGCAATCAGCACAAGCGGCGCAAATGCAGCCATCGCCTCAATCTGGTTTTGCACTGTCCGCCGCGCCCGTCCGGTAAAGGCCGACCCGTCGCGCACCTCATCGCGCGCACCAAGCCCCCATTTCGGCGCATTGAGCACCGTATCCGCCCCTTGCAGGCCGTAAAGCACCAACAAGATCACCGCATTCAACGCCAATACCCAAAGCTCATAAGTCATCGTTCAAACCTCCCAGAGTGAAAC
>CAZXTI010000087.1:0-2095 GCA_964643565.1 uncultured Hyphomonas sp.
GAATTACTTGCCGATGATGCATTCGAACACATTATGAAAGTCAATGTCTTGGGAACGCGGTTTGTGACGAATGCATTTTTGCCGCTGTTGCGTGCTGGCAACCATGAAGCGCAGCGCTCCAAGATCATCAATATCAGCTCCCTGTCTGGCATCTTCAACACGCCGATGAACGGCGCTTATTGCGTCTCTAAACACGCGATGGAGAGCTTGGGTGAGATTTATCGCCGTGAACTTTACGGCGAGAAGATTGATGTCGTCTCCATTCGATCTGGCCCCATACAGTCGGAGATTTGGCGCAAAAACATTGATGCGGCGAGTGAATATAAAGACAGCGTCTATGGCGTGATGGCGACAAAAACCCATCGCATCATGGAGAATGCCAAAAAGTCCGCCCTACCGCCTTCTGTGATCGCCGAACTTGTCCTTGGCATCATCGAAGGGCGAAAGCGGCGACATAGCTATCATGTCGGGCAAGGTTCGCGGGTCTCGCGGATGCTCTCCTCCTCCCTTATGCCGCGTCGATTGGCTGATAGACTCATTTACAACGCGCTCAGCAAACAGAGTAAGGCAAACAAATGACACCTCATTTTCTACAATATATCGGCGCCGGGCTCGCCATGCTGGTCGGCCTGAATGGATTGTTCCGCCCACTGAATATGGGGCGCTTGGTTGGACTGGCCCCGGAAACGAAAGTCGGCCTTGTCGAAATCCGTGTTCTATTCGGCAGCTTTCTTGTCACGCTACCCGCCCTAGCCATCTACTCGAAAAATGCGGAGATTTTCGTATTTTTCGGAATGGCCGCAGTCGCCGCCGCAATTATAAAGTCCAGTTTTACGGTTCTGGATAAATGCCCCATAAAAGACATTTGGAGCGGCATCCTCGTGGACGTTATTCTCGCAGTTTTGCTTTTGTCTTCGTTTTATCTACCGGTAACCGGCGCTTAGACAGCGATCTGCCGGATTGTGTCGACGGCGGCATCGAATATTGAATTGTCATTATTCGCCGCGCTGATCGTCATCGCCCCAGTCAATAAGGAAAGGGTCGTCTTCGCTGCGCCGAGCGGATTGTCGACTCCTAAGTTTTCATACCGCGCTCTCAACCAGTCGATATTGCGCGCGAAGAAATGATTGACCTCTTCGCTAACGCGGCCCGGCAGTCCTGCTGTTTCCGCGCCCAATACTGCGCCAAGGCAAACCAATTTGCGTTGCGTTAGCTCATGGCGATAAATGGAGACAAAAGCTTCGATATTCTGCTTTGGGCCTTTGCCATCTGATACGATGTCAGACAGCGCGTCCGCAAAATTATTAGAATAGCGCCGCATCAAAGCGCTTCCGAGGTCTTCTTTCTTCGAGAAATGGTAATGCAAGCTAGCGCTTTTAATGCCCATTTCTTCCGCAATGTCGCGATAGCTCACAGCATTATAGCCCGTTTGCCGCATACGGCGTTCGGCAATGTCCAGAATTTTCGTCGCGCTATCCATCAGTCGATCACTTTTACTTTAGGTGTCTACCTCAAGCATATTTTTTACTTGAAGTTTAATGAAAACCCGCTACCTATCTATCACTAGGTAGGCGAATATGCAAATAATGAGGCATTAATGACTTAATTTAGTTTCAATTCGTTTAACTCAGGGGACGCACAAGCGGCCCATTCACCCTAAAACCTGACGACTATTTCAACCAACCAAAGTCTCTGAAAGGATATATTATGATTGGATATACTACGATTGGCGTAAAAGATCTGGAAGCTGCAAAGAAGTTCTACACAGAACTATTCGACGCCGAAGTCCTGGTCGATGTTGGCCGTCTTGCCATGATCGGTAAAGACATCGCCGAGCCGAAAATCGCTGTTTGCGAACCGTTCAACGGCGAAGCCCCAAGCGTCGGAAACGGCTCTATGGTCGCATTCCCCGGCGGATCACGTGAAGGCGCTGTACGCCTCTACAACAAAGCGATCGAGCTTGGCGCAACCTGTGACGGTGAGCCCGGCCCACGCATTGAAGACGTGTTCTACGGCGCATATGTCAGAGACCCAGACGGCAACAAGCTTTGCTTCTTTGACTTTAGCTAAATCCGCATGGTTGGAGCATGGGTCA
>CAZXTI010000087.1:2195-6829 GCA_964643565.1 uncultured Hyphomonas sp.
GTCAAAGCGATCGTCGCGAAAACCACTGGCGCAAAAGATGTTTTCGTTTTCGACCACACTGTGCGGTTTGGCAAAACCAATAGCCGCCGCAAGCCCGCCCATCATGTACACAATGATTACACCGAGCGCACAGCCCACAGCCGCGCAGAAGAATGTATCGGCGCTGAACTATTCGCCCAGATGCAAGGCCGACGCATGATCCAGATTAATCTCTGGCGTCCACTCGTGAAGCGTGTTCAACGCTCGCCGTTAGCGTTCTGTGACGCAACAACAATCAAACCGTCTGAACTTATGCCGACGGATATTCACTTCCCTGATACAGATCATATTGGCGAGATATATGCTCTGCGCAAAAACCCGGAACAAGCTTGGTATTACTTCTCCGAAATGACACATGATGAAACCGTCCTGATCAAAGGATATGACAGCCTGAAAGACGGCACAGCGCGATTTACCCCGCACACAGCCTTTGAATATCCCGACCAAGACCCTGCGGTTCCACCGCGAAAAAGCATCGAAACGCGCACTTTTGCCTTTTACTAGGCGCTACTGGGCCATTTTTCTGCCCCGCCGCCATTAGTATATTACCGGCGGCATTGTCAGGGGCAAGCGGCCTTGAGGCAAGAGCTGCCCTCCTCCAGCTTAGCTTCATGAGCCAAAAACACTCCTTTAGCAAAGCAACATAATCTGTCTCAAAGGCCGTGACGGGTTACACCTCTCCCATACGCCCTATAGAGCGAATGACTTCTCAAATAAGATGCCTCGCAAGATCAACTCTATCCTTCGAAGCATCTCATTTCCAAAAATGGCTAGTTTCATACGAACGATTAATCCGCTTCTAGTGCTTTTTCGATTTTAGCGGTGAGATTCAAGAAATGAATGCCCGCGAGGCTATCCGCATTTGAAGCGCGTCCCAAATCCCTTTGTAGCGCAACCAGTGAGGCGCGGGCGAGCGCCCGGTAGTCTTCAGTCACAGTCGGCGCATCCTTCTCCGCTGAAGTTTCCAGACGATCAATCATCATATTGACGAAACTCGACTGGAGATGGCGCCGATACGCGGAGACATTACTATCCCTGCGACGCGCCTCCTCAAAAAGTGCATTGCGGACTTCGGAGAACAATTTCACCGGGTCGTACACTTCAAGGCCACCTGCACGTTGTTCGATAATATGTGCAATTCTTTCAGGTGACATGAGCTGATTTAGAGTGCGGTCCCCCAAACGGGTTGTGGTTTCCAAATAGGTGTCGTGACCAATCCGCTGGAGCACCTCAGGATGACGCCAGAACTCAGGCAGTTTAAACGCATTTTCTTTGAGAAAATCGAGAGCTTCTTGCTGCTTGGGCATCGGATAGCTGTCATAGACCTCTGTTTGGTTTTGTCCTTGTGCCAGTTCACGGCGATAGATGGATCCACCGACATATTTGGTCACATGACCGAGTTCGCGGCCAAACTGGTTTGCCAATGCGCCATAGGCTACCTCTAGCTCGTCATAGCTCTGCCCCGGCTCATAAGTTGCGGCATCGACGAGGTTGTCCATGATACGGGCGAGGTTTAGCATGCCCAGTCGAGTTGCCTCCATTGCATCATTACCAATATCTTCGGTTTGGATACGAGGATCCCATGGCGCAGCATCAGAGTAACTGTCCCAGCGATAAGCCGGGTTCTCAAGCTGGCGATCTGCAATCTCGTTGAGAAGCGGAATTTCCTCTTCTGCACTAAGGTTTCCCGGGAACTCAGTATAGCCCCATTCAATGGCAAATTTATCATATGGCCCGGGCACATAATCGATCGGAGACACACCGTCTTCAGGTTGGATGACATAATTGAAGCGCGCATAATCCATGATTGATGAGGCAACACCGTTCTTTGCCACAAAATCCGGGTCCCGCAACTGCTCAACCGTATAGGCATTTGAACCAAGGAAATTATGGTGGAGACCAATTGAGTGGCCAACCTCGTGAGCAACAACAAAACGAACCAGGTCCGCCATGACATCGTCTGGCAGCGGTAGCCTGCTAGCCCGCGGGTCCGTGGCACCAGCTTGCGCAAAGTACCATTCCTCAACCAGCTTAATGACATTATGATACATCCGCACATCGGCTTCTATGATTTCACCTGTACGAGGGTCGGCAACGTGAGGCCCTTGCGCATTGGGGATGGTTGATGGCACCCAGCGCACGACGGCATAGCGGGCATCTTCAGGATCCCAGTCTGGATCCTCTTCCAATGTTGGCGCCATTCTGGCAATAATGGCATTTTTGAAACCAGCTTGTTCAAAGGCTTCCTGCCAGAATTCGATACCTTCTCGTGTGGCTTCGATATAACGTGTCGGTGTGCCACGATCAATATACCAGACAATCGGCTCAACTGGCTCGCTGAGCGCTGCACTTGGGTCTTTTTTCACTAAGCGCCAGCGCTTTATGAAGCGCTGCTCCTGCACTTTGTTTTTTTCGCCTGTATAATCCTCATAGCGAGCATCAAAGAAGCCAACCCGGTGATTGTAATGGCGTGGCTTCATCAGGTCTTCTGGCAAAGCCAGTATCGAATGGCGAATTTCTGCTGTTATATCTTCCGGTTCATTCGTTGCGTCAGGGTTGCGCGATCGATTTGCCGGATTTGGCTTGACAGAAAACTTACCGAGGACACGCGCCTCTATATTTTTCTCAAATGCTTTTACCTCTCGGATAATGGAAGCTTTGGCGTCTATTTTTCCACGTGGCAGTCCCTCAAGCTCTTTGACTGTACCTGTAAAAGCGGCCGTTACATCTATCAGAGGCGTTTTGATTATCGCATTACCTTCACCGGTTTCATGGAAAGCGACAATATTCATCTTTGCCAGAATAGCATCAAGATTGGTTTTCTTGACGACAAAAGTTTCTGGCTCACCTTCTCTCGAAATAACAGAATAATCACGGGCTCTGAGAAGAAATTCATCGCCGACCCGCTCAAAATAGACGTATTGGCGTGCGCTATCAGAGCTGATTGTCCCTTTGCCATTCTGAATACCAGAGACCTTGACCTGCCAGACAAACTCACGCCCGTTCTGATCTTCTGGGATCTCGAAATAAACTTTATCATCAACAAGGTGTGTTATGAAAACACCCTCGCTCGTTATGGCTTTGTCGGTAACAATGTCTTCATAGGCTTCTATTTTTGATCCTTTTTCAGCGTCATCCTTTTCCCCATCTCCACTTCTACCCCCCTCGCCACCGGCATCTTGAGATTCCTGCGCAGCAAATGATAGTTCATCTGCATGCGCTATCCAGGGATCTGTAAATGTGTTTGCTGAAAGCGCGAAAACGCTTAGGAGCAGCGAAAATTGCCCAAAATATTTCACGGTGTTTCCTCTGATTTTTTATGAGATGTGTTCATAATGTCTATGCTTCATTCAAGGCATACGCAAGTATAACTGTATCAGCGCAACCTTACCTCAATCAGGTATCTCCGGACTCCCTCCCCTAAACCAGGTGCGCTCCTTTGAGCGACCGTTTCTGGGGGTCGTAAGCAGCCCGTCTAATATCCGCTTTTGCGCACATCTCGGACCTAAGCTGCAGGTCTGAATGCCCGATTAGAGAAGACATAAAAATGCGCAGCCTTCGGCGGCTTTTGGACCAAGTCCGTTATCGTTCTCCAGACGGGTTTAGGAATCGCAATGCTATGAAACATTTTGAAGCCTCGATGTGTTGAAATTAGCGGTTTAGTCAGCATTTCCTGCTATGGTTGCAATCATGGGAAAGGCGCAATCAAACTATCTGTCACGACGCATGCCTTTGGGTAACGGTCTCAAAGGTTGGGTCGTAGAACGTCCAGGCCTGCATATAGACGAGACAGGTCTTTCTGCACTATTGGAAGACCTCCGAGAGATTGCGCGCAAGACACTGCCCGATGGCGAACTTGATTATGGCATATTCGATGCCGCCTCAGGTGCGATGGATCGGTCCGTCATCACCATCCTTTACGACAGCAAGACGGCGCGTCCGATTGCTTTCAATTCGATGCCTTTGCTTGATGTCGATATTCAGAGCCAAGCTATAGAGATTGTTCATCTGGGGCTTGTCATGGTTGACCCAGACGCAAGAAGCTCAGGCCTCTCGGCAATGCTGTATGGTTTCGCATGTGCCATGATGCTCATTCGCAACCAATTTCGCCCCGTTTGGGTGTCATCAGTCACACAAGTTCCAGCTGTCGTCGGGCTCGTATCAGAGCTTTACAGCCAAACATTCCCATCTCCTAAACCTGACGCGCGTCCGACCTTCCAACATCAGCAAATCGCAAAGCGTATCATGCGCAAGCACCGCGCAGCTTTCGGCGTTGGTGAGGATGCAGAGTTTGACGAGGAAGCATTCATTATATCCAATGCCTACACTGGCGGGTCAGACAATTTGAAAAAGATATTCGCGAATGCACCAAAGCATCGAAATCAGGCCGTCAACGATTTGTGCGAGCGTAAACTTGATTATGCGCGTGGGGACGATTTTCTGCAGATTGGAAAACTGGATATCGCTGCGTTACGCTATTTTATATTCCGAACACTACCGAGACGCTCTGCGCTTAGTTCAGCAACGGCGCTCATTTTTTTCGGGTTTCAATTTGTGTTTTTACCAATTCGGCATTGGTTCGATGCTGACAAACC
>CAZXTI010000088.1:0-6786 GCA_964643565.1 uncultured Hyphomonas sp.
TTGCCTTGCAAGCCAAGGATAAGGAACAGGTCCACAAAATCTATGAGATCGCGATGGCTAATGGCGGCTCGGATGAAGGCGCGCCCGGACCACGCGGAGACGATGGGTTTTACGCCGCTTATTTTCGCGACCCGGATGGCAACAAGCTGAACGCGTTTTGCATGATTGCCGGCGAAGGCTGATACGAAAAGACCGCACCCGGATGAGGCGCGGTCTTTTTAGATTTAGTGGGCTGGGCCTCAGACTAACTCTGGAGCCTGTACCCGCCGCTATCGGTCATGAGCAGGCGCGCATTGGATGGATCAGGTTCGATCTTCTGGCGCAAGCGATAGACATGGGTTTCCAGCGTGTGCGTTGTCACGGCAGCGTTGTAGCCCCAGACCTCTTCAAGCAACTTATCGCGCGGAACCGACTTGCCACCGGCACGGTAGAGAAACTTCAGAATGTTCGTCTCTTTTTCAGTCAGGCGGATCTTGCGATCAGTGTCATCGGTTAGCAATTTCATGCTTGGGCGAAATTCATATGGCCCAATCTTGAAGGTCGCATCTTCGTTTTGCTCAAAGCTGCGCAACTGGGTGCGCAAGCGGGCGAGCAAGACCGGGAAGCGAAACGGCTTGCTGACATAATCATTCGCGCCTGATTCCAGACCTAGAATTGTATCGGCATCCGTGGTCTGTCCGGTGAGCATGATAACAGGAACATGGACGCCCTTTTTGCGCATCAGCTTGCAAGCTTCGCGGCCATCCATATCCGGCATATCAACATCCAGAAGAATCAAATCAACGCGCTCGTTCTCGGCTATGTTTATGCCTTCGGTCGCATTCGGCGCCTGCAGTGTTGTAAACTCTGCATGCATATCAAGTTGCTCTGCGAGGGCCTCACGAAGATCGTCATCATCATCGACGAGAAGAATTGTCTTAGTCGCGGCCATTCAAAACCTCCTTTAAAGAAATCATATGTACCCACGCCACTTAGTGGCATAGATTGGTCTGAAAGCGTAAGGGAATTTTACAATTTTTCGAGAGGGTTGTGTGAAGAAAATTACTGTAACTTCAAATAATCAGCTCCGAATGACGGATATTGCCGGGAATCTAAAATTTCGCTGCGCAATCGGTCGAAGCGGAATGATTGATGCAGCCAAAAAACGCGAAGGCGATGGCGCTTCCCCGATCGGCGTTTGGAGGCTGAAACAGGTGTTCTACCGCCCTGATCGGCTGAACGAACCAGAGACAGATCTGCCCGTTCGCGCCCTAGGCCAACAAATGGGGTGGTGCGATGCGCCAGATGATCCAAACTATAATCAGCTGATTACCCGCCCCTATGCGGCCTCGCATGAAGCGCTTTGGCGAGACGATCATGTCTATGACATCATTGTCGAGCTTGCCCATAATGACGCGCCGGTTGTCCCCTATCTTGGCAGCGCCGTTTTCTTACATGTCGCAAGACCAGATTATAAGGCGACGCAAGGCTGCGCGGCACTGGCGCTGGATGATTTGCGAACGGTGCTGGCAAAGGCAACACCGGAGACCTATTTGGAGTTTCGCTTATAGGGGCTCGCCCGGCCTCGCCTGCGGACGCGCGCCGAAAAGAGCCGACCCAACGCGTACATGCGTTGCGCCAAATTTTATCGCGGTCTCGAAATCTGCGCTCATGCCCATAGAGAGGTCTGGCAAATTGTGTGCGCACGCAAGCTTTGCCAACAAGGCAAAATGCGGCGCGGCTGGCTCATCGATCGGCGGGATACACATCAATCCCGTCACGTTCAGGCTTGCCGTCTGGGCTTGCCCTAAAAGCGCGCTGAGGCCTTCCGGCGCGATGCCCGCTTTTTGTTCTTCTTCGCCTGTATTGACCTGAATAAGAATTCGCGGACGGCGCTCTGTTTTCTCAATCGCGCTTGCGAGTGCGCCAACGAGCTTTGGTCGGTCGAGCGTTTCTATAACGTCAAACAGAGACACGGCCTCGCGCGCTTTATTGGTCTGTAGAGGGCCAATGAGACGCAGCTCCAAATCAGGATGGGCCGCGCGTCTTTCTGCCCAGCGCTTTTGCGCCTCTTGCACACGGTTTTCACCAAACACAGTTTGCCCGCACTGAAGGGCTGCCGCGATGCGCTCATCGGGTTGGACTTTGGAAACGGCGACAAGTGTGGCGCGCGCGCGCGGACCGGCAGCATTGTCGATGCGTTGTAAAATGTCGGCGCGGCGCTGTGCAACGCCCTGAAAATCTGTATCTGTCATAATTATGACTGACAAAGCCCATGCCATCGCAAGACGCAAGATAAGAATGGGGATACGGCGTGCGAAATTTGCATTGCCCGGCCACCTTCCCGCCTTTCTTGCGCTCACCGATCCGGTACGCACACCCGACCCTGTCGGGCTTGCCCGCGCTTTGCCTGCCCATAGCGGACTTATCTATAGACACTTTGGCGCCGAGGACCGGTATGAAATTGCCCGCGCGCTCGCCCAGATCGCAAACAGGCGCGGCCTTGCCCTATTGATCGGGAATGATCCAGAGCTTGCCAGAGCCGTTCGCGCTGATGGTGTGCACTGGGCCGAAACCAATCGCGAGAACGCGCGGCGCTGGCGAAGCCGCTTTTCGCTCATGACCTGCGCAGCCCATAGCCGGGCCGCACTTGGGAGGGTAAGTTTAGCCCTGTGTGACGCGGCTTTAATTTCAACCGTGTTTGCCTCATCCAGCCCCAGCGCATCTTCGCCAATGGGCGGCCTGCATTTTCGCAAAATGGTCAGACGCGCAAATGTCCC
Organism: uncultured Hyphomonas sp.; assembly: GCA_964643565.1. Lineage (GTDB taxonomy): Bacteria > Pseudomonadota > Alphaproteobacteria > Caulobacterales > Hyphomonadaceae > CALLCD01. The sequence continues at coordinate 2,760 of CAZXTI010000088.1, forward strand.
CGTCTATGGATTGGGCGGCATAACAGCTGACACAATCGGGCAAATCACACATGTCGGCGGAGCTGCTGCCATAGATGGCGCTCAGGTTTTTATGAAATAGAGGCCTAAAAGCTAAAACTTAAATGCCGATTGGAGGCGAATACCAGGCTCGAATTGCTGGTCTTCTCTGTCGCCTTCGATGGCAAAGTTTTCTGATTCAACACCGACAGAACCACCGATGCTCAATCTGGACGTAATATTATAGGTCGCACCAGCCCACATTTCTTCGCGGCGCAATCCGGTATCCCCATTCCGGCTCGACAAGTCGAGCTGCAGATTCCAGCGGCTGGTTGATCTCAGTTTCAATTTAACGTCGCTTTGCTGGCTGCCCGTCCAGGCCGGATAGGCGCCTGCTTCAATTTCACTTGAGGAAAACCGTTGATACCAATCTGGTGTTTGCTCAAGCTCAACCGCATTGGGAACTTCGTCAGGGGATATTTTTGTAATCTGAGCCGGTTTGGATTCTTCTTGCACCTGTGCGTTTGCGACCGAGAATGCTCCCGCCGCCAAAACAGATACAAATGTTACCAAAACGTATCTCAATTTTAAGTCCCTTGTTCTTTCTACCATATGCCACAGGATTTGTTAATCTCAGATTAACGTTTTGAAAGGCAGCGCTTTTTTAGAAATTAAGTATCATTTCTATCACAGGACCAAGGGATGTCTGCGATAACATGGTATCACTGTTGAGTGATTGGGACTGAACGCCGGTCGACACTGTTAAAGCCTCCAGAACACGGTGTGAGACGCCAAGAGACCAGGATTCGCCGTCAAAACCCGTCAAATTATCATCAGATTCGCCGTATTCTGCTGACCAATCGAAGCCGAATAGTTCCGCTTTTAGCCCTGTCGACCATGCTCGATAGCGCCCTGCACCATTATCTGTGGTCAACCAATCGCCGCCAAATTCGAGGTTTTCCCATGTGATTTTGCTCCCCGCAGACCACACCTCCACAGTGCCTGATTCGCTGCGATTTTCGCCGACTTCAAGGTCTGCGCGGCCATAGGCACCATATGTTTCTAAGCGAATGCCTGATGAGCGAAACCGATGCGAGAAGTTGAGCGCGGCTTCGGCGGCATTTTCCAGCCTTGGCTCCAGTACGCCCGCCACATCACGGTCAGGGTCGCGGTCTAACCCGGAAATATTTGCGCGCGGCGTATAGGATGCCCCCAAGCGCAACCCAAGAATACGTGGGCTCGCATAGCTTATTTTTGCTGCAGGACCGGTTAGATCGTTTCGGGTAAGTAATAATGCAATGCCGCTCGTATCCAGCGCTGGCGAGGCAATACGGTGTTTCCGGAAAACGCTGGGGCTACCCTCAAAGAAACGCCGGGCAATACCCTGGTCACGCCCAAGGAGGATTTGGCCATACCCGCCATCGGCATAAATAAAGGCGGTTTCCAATTGGGCCTGTAGGTTTGTATCTTCGGCCTCCCCGCCCAGTGTTAGACCAGTAAACGCTCCGCGCGGTGCAAGCCCGCCCAATGGCGCCGCTGCGTCCCCGATTCGCCCTGCAAAGCCTGATCTTGCCGGATGATCGCGTTGCACCTTCCCGCCGAGGCGAACCCCAATCTCAACACCATTATCAAGCACGCGCTCAACCCGCACCTCCCCGCGCAGCTCGCCAAGGACGTTTTCGCTGTCAGTTTGGCCCGCATCACTGCGGCCAGGACTAAGCACAAGCGCGACTTCGTTGCTTGGTTCGATGGTCCAACCCGCAATTTCCAATGGCTCGGCCGCCGCTGATGGTAAAATCACCGCGCCTGCCACCACGCCAATGGCATTTCTGAGAATATTGCTGGGCCTATTTTTCATCCGATCCTCGAACATATCTTTCGCATTTACCCTCTGGCCCCCAGCCGCGAGCATGCTATACAAAATCATCGATCAATAACATGATCTAAGTTAATAGGTTCTGCAGGATAAACGCCATGACAATTCGTACCGTCGCCATTGCTATTTTTGGTACAGCCATTGCTCTTACTGGATGCTCCAGCGGGGGCGCGAGCACAAAGTCGGTTGTTGAAGAAATTTCTGGCGGTGTGAACCCTTATTTGTGGCGTGCAACGCTTGATACGCTCAGCTTCTTGCCGATCGAAACGGCAGATTCAATTGGCGGTCTTATCAATTATGATTGGCAAAGCTTTGAAAACGTTCCAGACGAGCGGATTAAAGCGACCGTATTTATCCTCGACACGCGCTTGCGTGCTGATGGGGTTAAGGTTTCCGTTTTCCGCCAACGCAAAGATGATGGCGGTGATTGGATCGATGCGGAGGTAAGCGCTGAGACAGCCGTGCAGTTGGAAAACCAGATCCTGTCGCGCGCGCGCTCACTAAAGACCAGCGAAGTCCGCTAACGCGCCTCTTTTTGCTTGTCCCCTATTCTGACGGGTTTAAGAGGACCGGCTCTCCAAAGCCAAGGTCAGCCAATCGCGCAAGCTGGGTTTCAGCGTCGCCAACCACCAGCCAGATCATTGCATCAGAGCGGATATATTTGTCGGCAACATCTTTAAAGCCTTCCAAGGTAAGTGCTTCGATGCGGGCCGCGTCGCGGGCTTGATAATCGTCTGGATAACCAAACTGACTAATATTGCCGAGCGCGCCGAGTTTCGCCCCGGACGTCTCGCCTTCAAGGGCCTGCCCTTTCAGGATCGCGCTTTTCATCGTGTCGAGTTTGTCTTGCGTAAACTTCGGTCCGTAATTTTTCAGAATGTCGCGAATGAGCACGAGCGCCTCATAGGTCACGTTCGAGCGCACACTGGAAAACACACTAAATGCGCCGCGGGTTTTCTGGCCGGAAAAGAATGAGCCGATGCCATAAGTGTAGCCATTGTCGATGCGTAGCTGCGTGTTGAGGTCCGAGGTGTAGACATTGCCGAGCAATAGGTTGACCGCTTCTGCGAGCGCATAGTCTTCATCCGTCGCGGTCAGGGATGGCCGCGTTATTCTGAGCACGGATTGTTTGGACCCCGGCACATCATAAAAATAGAGCTTAGACGCCTCCACCGGATTTGCAGGCGCGAGGGATATAGGCCGAGGCGCGGGCGTCGTCCATGTTTTGCCAAGTCCGGAAAAAGCGCTGCGCACGCCAGCTGCATCAATATCACCAACGACGCGTAAGGCTGCCCCGGCAGGCGAATAGGTTGAGGCATGGAAGGCTTTCACATCATCGAGCGTCACGGCCTCAAGCAGCGGGCGTGTGCCAAGCGCGGTGAAGCTTAAAATATGTCCTTCCGGATATGAAAGCTTGGCAAGTTCACGCCCTGCAATTGCATTCGGGTCACCCGCGCTTGCATCTATTTGATCGAGACGGCGGCGTTTGAGAATATCAAATTCTTCTGCATCCCAGCGCGGCTCGGTCAGCATTTCCTCGATCAGATCGACCGTGGCCTGAAAGTTTCGCTTTAATGTGGTCGCCGTTACGAACACCTGATCGGTTCCAGCGCCGATAGAGATCGTCGAGCCGAGTGACTTGATCGCATCTTCCAGTTCTGCCGGGGTTTTGTTTGCCGTTCCGCGTTGCAGTAAACTGGCGGTGAGTGATGGAATCGCAGGCTTGGCAGGGTCGCCTCGCCCCCGCCCCGCATCGATGGTAAGGGCGATATTGACGAGAGGAGTTTCACTGTCTTCGACACCAAACACTTCGATGCCATTAGAGAGCGTCGCGCGCCAGATGTCGGGCGCTGGCAATGTGTAGCCCGCGCCGAAAGGCGGTTCGATTGTGCGGTCAAAGCTGGACGCGGTGCGTTCAAAGTTTCGCGCGGTGGGGTCGAACGGGGCAGCGCTTTCAGCGCCCTGCACCACTTTTTCTTCGACGATATTGGCGCGCACGGCCCCCTCAAGCGCGAGGTCCGGCTGACCTTTCGGGACAAAATTGGTGATCACATGCGGCTTGTCTTTTATATATGTATTGTAGACGCGCATCACATCTTCGGTCGTTACATTTTCCGCACCCTGAATATCCTTCGTTAGATAGCCGGGGTCGCC
>CAZXTI010000089.1:0-6764 GCA_964643565.1 uncultured Hyphomonas sp.
ATGAACGCTCGGTCTATCTTGGCGTTATCCTGCGAGACATCCATTGCAATTCGCGCGGCCTCGTACATGGTGGCTTCATCGCTGCGCTCGCCGACAATACAATGGGGTACACCGCCGGCAAAGCGATGCAAGCCGATGGGCGTACCGTAAATGGCCTCGTGACCATAAATCTCTCGGTCGATTATGTCGGCAGCCCAAAGCTTGGCCAATGGATGAGCTGGGAACCAGAGCTGGTGAAAGCCACAAGGTCAATTGCTTTTGTCGAGGCGCATGTCAAAGCGGATGGAAATATCATTGCGCGCGCAAACGCGACGTTTAAAATCATAGAATAAAAAGGTAATTCACTTATGGCTCTAAAGCTTCACCACCTAAATGCCTCACGCTCGCAACGCCTTGTTTGGCTGATTGAAGAGATTGGCGTGCCCGTAGAAATCATTCATCATAAACGTCATGCCGAGACGAGCCTTGCTCCGCCAGCGCTGCTCGACATCCATCCAATGGGGAAATCTCCGCTCTTGGAAGATGGTGATATTGTTGTCGCTGAAACGGGGGCGATTGCTGAATATTTGCTCGCGAAATACGACCCGGACCATAAGCTCCACCCGCGCGCAGACAGCCCTAATTTCCCGCGCTATCTGGAATGGCTCCACTCTGCTGAAGGGGCAGTATTTCTGCCCGGTCTTATCACCTTCTATCTGAGCAGTGCTGGCCTTGGCGAAAGCGAATTGGCCCAGCGTCTTGCGCCTGAAACAATGAAAGCAGCAATGCATATTGAAGCGCACTTGGCGCAGCATGCCTATTTTGCCGGGGCAACATTTAGCGCTGCCGATTGCCTGATGGGTTTTCAGATCCAGTCAATGGAAGGGGCAGGCGTCCTTGGCATGTTGCCGAAGACAGCAGCTTGGCTTGAGACGGTACGGACCCGCCCAGCCTATCAGCGCATGCTCGAGATTGGGATTTAGCTAGATCCCGCGATCCTGATTTTCGCTTCGTAGCACTTCTTCAAGGCGTCGCTCTAGGTCGCGGTGAATTTCGCTCGTGTCGCCGCCGCCAAAGACTACGGCGCCTGATGTGAAGGTCGTTCCAAATGTATCGGCTGCAATGGCCGCTTGTGCGATGCCGGAGATGAGGTCTTCATCGGTTAAGCTCGACAAGCGGTGAATGAAGACGGACCAAACCATGCCGCCGCCGATTGCGTAGCGCGAATCCAGTACGGCGTCGAAATTCGCCTGTAGCATGCGTTCGAGTAATTCCTCAGGCAGATCCGATGCGGGGATGATAGGTGTGATGATCCGCATTCTGTCTGCGTTTTCATCATAGACAAGGCGCAGGTCGCGGTCTTGAACTTTGAAAATATAGCCATTTCCGGCGCTTTCGGCATTTTGATCGACCAGTTCGACAAGCTCGCCGAGGCGTTCTGGTGTCATGATTCCATGCTGGCCAAACGGGCTCTCCAGCGCAGGTTCGTTCGGCTCAAGGCTTGGCGGTGCGAGGTCGCGCCCGGTCAGATCAAGTTCGCGAAGTTCATCAGGCGGTGTGGTGTCACCGGGCTGCTGGGTGGCAGGGCCGGGTGTGCCGTCTTGTGCGCAAGCAGCGGGTATAATTGAGAGGCTTAGCAGCGCGGCTGCGGTGAGAGCGAATGAAATGCGGGCCATTATGAATAGATCCTTTGTGTGTTGGACCCATCAAGACATGTTCACAGGTCATGTGTCGAGGTCGGTCGCTATTATGTGATCATGGGTGACGGTTTAGCGTGCACACAGATCAGGAGAGGTTGCGCAAACGCCAATGACATCGTCGACCCAGCCAGTGAACCCTTGCAAATTGGTATAACGGGCATTGTAAGTGCCTTCGCAGAACGCACCGGTGAGGCGGTTTTGTTCGACAACCGACAAGACGCCGATAACTTTTGACTTTCCATCTGCTTCATCAATGAGAAGCGGGCCGCCGCTGTCGCCGATGCAAGGGCCTGCATTGTCGAGGCTTGAGACTGTAATCGCAGCCGGTCCGCTGGCGACCATGGTGAGCGTTGTGGTTAGCAAATCATTGGAGAGTTCACCGCCGTCAAAACTGGTAATGCCCCAGCCAGCCATGCGCGCGCGTGGATAATTGATTGCGCCAAGTGCTTGGTCGGTTGCGCCAAACCGGGCGATCGGAACATCGGCAAAGTTTGCCGCATCTTCATCGCTGATGGCGACGAGCGCGATATCATTGGCGTATTGGCCAGTTGCCCCGCCATATGCAGAATGGCAGATCGTTGATGTCGCCTGAATGCGTGTTGCGCGTGGGTCTAACAGACTTGCTTCTGTCGAGATCAAATCAATTTCGTCATAGGTTTCGTCTAGGCAATGCGACGCGGTGATGAACCAATTGTTTGCGATACGTGTTGCGCCGCAATGACCGCTGGAAATCCCGCCATTCGATAAGCGGCGTTTTGGTTCCATTTTTACGAGGCCCGGAAAATCGGCTGTCGTAGCTTGTGTTCCATTGACGGCTTGGGCGGTAAAACTTGCTTCGGTGGAGCGGGTTGCGCTTGCGACCTGTGCAAGCGTTTGAGATACCTCGTCACTGGTTGGCGCGCATCTTTTTGCATTGATCGAAAGAAGATTATCAACATCGATATAGGGGTTCGTTTCAGGTAGCGGATTATCGGTTGTTGCGGCTGTTTCGTCTGGAGTTGATGTATCTTCGCCTTCTGGAGCATCTGGTTCTGCGGGCGCATCTGGGGTCACCGGGTCAACGGTTGGAGATGGCGCAGGCGTCTCATCTGCCGGAGTGCTTGTTTCTGTTGGCGTGGTCGCTGGCGTTTCAACTGGCGTAATCGGGGGCGGAGGGGTTTGCTGTTCAACATCTGACGGGCGTGGTCCAGCGCCTGGAAATTTGACATTGTCGCATGCGGTAATGGTGAGCGCGGCAAGCGCTAAAGCGATTGATGGTGAAACTCTCATAATTGTCTCCTAGTCCCGTCCCTTTCAATAGAGAACGGTTTTGCACGCGTGGGGTCAATAGCTGCGCCGCTAATTTGGAAGAAACTTATCACGCGTGCCCATTATACGCCTGATAATGGGGGAGACGGATTTTTTGTCAGTTCAATTTGCTCCAAATCGTGCAATCTTGAAAGAATTGGCTGTTTAAGCCCATTTTATAAGCGGTTTTGCATCGCGCTTATCAATTTGGTAGAAGCATGGGCTTGGGGCACGAATCTGTAGGAGTTTGGTATGAGAAAACTTGTTTTGGGCGGATTGCTAGCAATTGCATCGACTGCGGCGAGTGCGCAGGAAGGCGGCACGAGCAGCGATATGGACAAGGCGTTAGCGGCTGGGTGGAAAGCTGCTTTTACATGTTCGGTGAGCTTCACTGGCGGTCTCCCCCTCGAAACACTACAACGCAATGAGCTGGATGGTATATATCCAGACTTCCAGGAAGCTTATGATGCGCTACCGCAAGCGCGGATCAATCGCGAGCGCAAGATTGTGTCTGTGCAATGGTCGGACACGCTTCCGGCACGCTTTGCCGTTTGGCGCGAAGGCTTTGGGTGTACCCAATTGCCGCTCGGCGCGGAACTCGGCCTGAAAGACAGCTTGCCGAGCTTTGGCAATTGGTCGGTTCCCAATGAACCCGATACGAGCACGGCGATCGGAACAGATGTCCGCCTGACCCCGGATGATGGCTTTTACGGTGCGTTGGAAGTGCCGCTTTCTTTTGCATTTGACGGGGCGACCTATGGGCAGGGAACGCGCACGAGTGCTGTCGTGATTGTGTCCGGCGGCGAGGTTATTGCAGAGCAATATGCGCGCGGAATTTCTGCCAATACACCGCAACGCACATGGTCGGTTGCGAAAAGTTTCTCAGCGTCTGTTATCGGCGCAGCAAGCTATGCAGGTCAGTTTGACTATAAAGGGCGCACCGGCATTCAGGCATGGGAAACCCACGGCGACCCGCGCCAGAAAATCACCACAACGCATCTGCTGCAAATGGCAAGCGGGCTTGATTCCGGCGCGCGCGGAAATCGCACGGATCAGCTCTATTTTGGCGGCGGGACCGTTGTTGATAATGCGCTTGGAAAATCGCTGGAAGTGGAGCCCGGCAGCCGTTTCAAATATGCGAATAATGACACATTGCTGGCGATGCGCGCCTTGCGCGAACGCATTGGCAATGACCAGGTTTATCACGCGCTTCCATATGAAAAATTACTCTGGAAGATTGGCGCGACGCACACCACTTTCGAGATCGATTGGCGCGGTGATTTTCTTTCCTCCAGCATGATCTGGACGACGGCCCGGGATATGGCGCGCCTTGGTCAGCTCTATTTGCAAGATGGGGTTTGGGGCAAAGAACGCATTTTGCCAGAAGGCTGGGTGGATTTTGTCACCACGCCTGCACCTGTCCAACCGAGCAGTCGGCGCGGCTTTGGCTATGGCGCGCAATTCTGGTTGCTGAACAAGAGCGAGGGTGTTCCTGCCGATGCGTTTGCGGGGCTTGGCAATCGCGGGCAGCATCTGGTGATTATTCCGTCGCGCGACATTGTTATTGTCCGGCGTGGTTATGATGTGAACGGCGGCACGCCATTTGATATTGCAGCTTTCACCAAGGACACGCTTGCTGCGATCGACGCGGCGAATGTCGCGCGTAGCCGCGCGCAACAGCTTGCAACGGCGGTCGAGAATGGCAATGAGGTTGAGACGGTCTCAGCGCCAAATTAGGGGCGGGGCCGAGCCTTGTGATACGCTCTTTATATGAGCGATGGGGTCAGTGAAAACGCCGGTTTAGGTGTAAGGTTTGATGATTGGTTCGCGGCGCGTAAATGGACGCCGCGCAAGCATCAGATTGCCCTGACCCAGCACGCCCTTCGCGGGCAGAGTGCGCTTCTGATTGCGCCCACGGGCGGCGGTAAAACGCTTGCCGGTTTCTTGGCCAGCCTGATTGAATTGGAGCGCGAGGCCAAGCCGCAACCGCGCCCGAAATTGCACACGCTCTATATCTCGCCTCTCAAAGCGCTGGCGGTTGATGTTGAGCGCAATCTTATAACGCCGGTCAAAGAGATGGGGCTGGATATTCGGATTGAAACCCGTACCGGCGACACGCCGCAGCATAAACGCCAACGCCAGCGCAAAACACCGCCGGACATCCTGCTCACCACGCCAGAACAGCTCGCTTTGTTTGTGGCGTCTGAACATGGCGACGCATTCTTTGCGGATTTAAAATGCGTCATAATTGATGAGGTGCACGCCCTTGCGCCGGGTAAGCGCGGCGACCTTTTAAGCCTCGGCCTTGCCACGCTTGCGCGCTGGGCACCGCAATGCCGGTTCATTGGCCTGTCGGCAACCGTAAAAGACCCTGTCGCTCTGGCAAAATGGCTCGCGCCTGAGGCAGAGATCATTACCGCTGAAGGCGGCGTCTCAGCCGATGTCACGATTATGCAAAGCAAGGAAAGCATTCCTTGGTCAGGTCATTCCGGGCGGTTTGCTGTTGGTGAGATTTATCAGGCGATTAAGTCAGCAAAAATGACGCTCGTCTTTGTGAATACACGGGCGATGGCTGAACTGATGTTTCAATCGCTTTGGCAGGTCAATGATGATGGGCTGGCGATTGCGTTGCATCATGGATCATTGGTGCGCGAGCAACGCCGCAAAGTGGAAGCTGCGATGGCGGCAGGGAAGCTGCGCGGCGTGGTTTGTACCTCAACGCTCGACCTTGGGATTGACTGGGGCGAGGTCGATCTTGTTATCCAGCTTGGCGCACCCAAAGGGGCTGCCCGGCTTGTTCAACGCATTGGCCGGGCCAATCACCGTATGGACGAGGCGAGCCGCGCGCTGCTTGTGCCGACAAACCGGTTCGAGGTGTTGGAATGCCGGGCGGCGCAAGCGGCTTTAGAGGCGGGCGAGCTGGACGGTGAGCGCCTGCGCGAAGGGGCGATTGATGTGCTTGCGCAACATATTATGGGCCGTGCTTGCGGGACGGGGTTCCGGCTTGAGCAGCTCTATGAGGAGGTGCGCAGCGCCGCGCCGTATGCGCATCTTAACTGGGAGACATGGGAGCGAATTGTCGACTTTGTGTCTACGGGTGGATATGCCTTGCGCACTTATGATCGCTTCCGGCGCATTGTCAGGCGTCCAGATGGGATGTGGGTTGCGCGCACGGCCCGAGATCGCCAGCAACACCGGATGAATATTGGTACGATTGTCGAAGCCAGTTTGTTGTCTGTGCGTCTTGCCAGTCAACGCCGCAGTAAACCGGAAACACGTGCGCCTCTGGTCGCAGGCCGTAAGCTTGGCGAGATTGAGGAGCATTTTATCGAAGGGCTCGTACCAGGCGATACGTTTTTGTTTGCTGGCGAGGTGCTTCGGCTGATCACGATTGAAGGCGATGATGTGCTCGCGGTGCGAACGCATGACGATAAGCCAGCTATTCCGTCCTATAATGGCGGCAAGTTTCCGCTCTCAACCTATCTGGCCGCGCGCGTGCGCGAGATGGTTCATGATACGCAAAACTGGACAGGGCTGCCGGGGCAGGTGCGCGAATGGATGGAGATTCAAAAAGAGGTTTCAGCCGTTCCGCCTGCTGATCATTTGTTGCTGGAGGCTTTCCCGCGCGCCAATCGCTTTTATTTGGTCTGCTACCCCTTTGAGGGACGCCTTGCACATCAGACACTTGGTATGTTGGTGACCCGCCGTCTGGAACGGGCAGGGGTAAAGCCGCTTGGTTTTGTCGCGTCAGAATATGCTTTGGCAGTCTGGAGTATGGAGGATATGAGCGGTTTGGAT
>CAZXTI010000090.1:0-6655 GCA_964643565.1 uncultured Hyphomonas sp.
TACCGCCCGGTCGGAACGGAGTGTGAGTATGAATAAGCGGATCTGGTTCTCGGATTTTAAATATATGGATCGCGGTTTTCTGGTGAAGAAAACCGGCGCGCATATACCGATCGCGTGGAGCTTGTTCCACGATGTGTTTTCCTGGTTTGCATTCTATTTTTTCACCCAGACTTGGCGGATAGGCCGTTGGCTCAGCGGCTATAAGCGCCCGACCATTGCTTTCTTCCCGGACAAAGCGCGTCCTTGGTATTTCATTTGGCCTGTTATGCATGTAGCCGGTGCTAAAGTTGTTGAAGACCCAAGTGAAGCGGACATCGTTATTCAGTTTGACGATTCAACTATTACGAATAACACGCTCCCGGAAACACGCAGCGACGCGGTGCTTGTGAATTTCCACTGCAACGATATTTCAAAATCTCTCATTGCCGAGGTTTTTGCAAAAGCGGCCGGCTATGACCTGTCTGCCGATCCTCGCACTTATGATGGTGCAATGGTTGAAAAGTCTGAGCTTAATGGCGCCCATGATGGCCGCATCATTGTTGGTCCGATGGAGCCGGTCGAAGGCAAGTCCTATCAACGCCTGATCGATAATGAGATTCCGGGCGGCCTCGTTGAAGACCTGCGCACCTGCATTGTCGGCGGCGAACCAGCCATCGTCTATCGCAAGCGCCGCCTGTTAGAGCGACGGTTTATGAATGAGAACGAAGAAGTCATTCTCGATACGATTGCAAATGTTTACTCAGAAGAAGAATTAGAGATCATTCGCCGGTTTGCTGCGGGCATCAATCTCGACTGGGGCGGCATTGATGTTTTGCGCGATAAAGCGACTGGAAAGATCCACATTGTGGATGCCAACAAGACCGATATGGGTCCGCCTATTGCGCTGCCGATTGGCGGAAAATTGCGCGCAACACGCCGCATGGCCAAAGCGTTCGCAACCGCTTTCAGCCCCAAGAAATCTTGATATAAGCACGCACCTACCTCCTCCCAGAAATAATCAAACGGACAGATATATTCATGGCTTCGCCAATTCCTTTTGTTAGAGACATCGATTTTGAATATGGCCGCGTCGATCAAGTGAGCCCGCTCATCCGCCGCGTGGTTGCGAACAATCCCGGACTTTCACCTTTATTGGCACAGGCGTGTATATTATTGGGCACGGCGAGGTCGCCGTCATTGACCCCGGCCCGATAGATGAGGCGCATTTTGATGCACTAAAGGCAGCGCTTGAAGGCGAAACCGTGACACATGTTCTTGTTACGCATGGCCATTCCGATCATTCCCCCCTCGCCTCACCGCTGGCCAAATGGGCGGGATGCAAAACCTACGCTTATGACTGCGCGCAACCAACGGCTAAAGGCGAACTAGGCTCTGAAGACGATCCTGATTTTTCTCCTGATGTGAAATTGTGCTGCGGCGAGGTCTTTACTGGGCCGGGCTGGACCTTGAAGGCGATCCACACGCCGGGCCACACCGACACCCATATGTGCTTTGCGCTGGAAGAAGAGAACGCGCTGTTCTCTGGCGATCATATTATGGGCTGGTCAACGACAATTGTCGCCCCGCCAGATGGCGACATGGGCGACTATATGAAAAGTCTCGACAAAGTTCAGGATATGAATTTTGACATTCTCTGGCCGACGCATGGCGCGCCGATTAAAGACGACGCACACGGATTTATTGAGAGCTACAAAAACCACCGCAAGGGGCGTGAAGCTTCCATTCTGAAGCATCTTGAACAGGGCGAGATCAGCATCCGCGAAATGGTTGCCGAGATGTATGCCGATGTCGACAAGCGCTTGCACCCTGCCGCCGCACTCTCCGTGCTCGGACATATGCGTCAGCTCGTTAAGGAAGGCGCCGTGACCGCCTCTGATGAGCCGTGCATGATTGAGAGCGCCTACCAGCTTGTTAAAGTCGCTGCTGAGTAAGCTCAGCGCGCATAGTCAGTCAGCCTCAACCTGAACCGCATCGCCTGTGACGGTGACATAATAATTGTCGCCCTGAGATGTGGAGATTGCCATATTGATGATCGCATTTGCGCCAAGGGCTTTCGCCTCTGCTATCAGATCCATTAGGGCGAGTTTATAAGTTGCTTTCATAAAACGCGCGCCTGCGCCCAGACTGATAGAGCTGCGCACAGACCGGCATGCGCCGAAGACATGCCCACGGTGCGCGGTGATGTTGCTGCCCACGATTACACTGCCATTGGCCATCCGGTTGGCCGCAAACTCCAATGACATTCCGAGAACTCTTTCAATCTCGGCTTCAGACATTTCATACTTTTTCGCGAGGCCTTCAACCATAACGCTGTCCTTCCAGATCAGTTAGAAATGCTGTTATTCGGCGCGCATTGGCACCGAGATCGGACCCGCCGACCCGGCTGATCGAGCGCATATCAACGCGCGTTGTGTTGCCCTCTGCTTCGCGGATGCGCACGGCAACATCGTCTTTAAAGCCCCACCACGTCGATGTGTGCGTTGCTTCCAGAATGCCAGCGCTCGCATCGGAGGTGACGATATTCCAGCCACGCGCGCGAGCGATCCGTTCAGCGGCGGCAAACACATCCGCGCGCGGTGCATCGATCAGCAGGCTTTCCAGCGGTTTGTAGGGTTTGGGTGCCTCGGAAACCTCACAGACATCATCATCGCGGGAAACACATTCGGCTTCTTCTTGAATGTTAGCGATCAGTTTGCCGCCGAATTGCTTGTTTTTCGGGTCGCGGAAAACCGCATCTGCGCCATAGCGCACAGGATTGCTATCAGCTCCGCGCGCCGCCATCAGCGTTTCAGATAGCACAACCGGGTCAGCCCAATCGGTTTGGATGTCATGAATTGGCGGAACGGCCCGCGCGCCAGCCCCTAGTCCAGCCAAGCGTCCGGCAAGCAAGCCAGCGATCAACACAGCGCCGAGCGCCAGCATGAAGGGGCGTTTACGCGGCGATTTGATCATGGCGATGATACAAGCCAGAACGGAAAACCCAAGCGCGCCAAAAGCAACGATCGGGCCCCAAGCGACCGTCATTTTGCCAAGTCCGAACTGCCAACCCCACAGGCCATACTTGCTACCAAGCGCAGCAGCAGCAAACCAAATAACGCCAAAGATGGAAAACAGGAGCGCAAATAGCGAAAATTTTCCGCGCCACCCGCCAGACTGGTCTTCGTCCATAATGTCACTCATTGCATGTTCCTTAAGCTTAAAGGGTCGCTCTATCAGGCGGTCGGTAGTTTGTAATCTTTAAAGTGTTCGCGCAGGGCCAGCTTGTTGATTTTTCCGGTTGCGCCGAGGGGGATTTCATCAATGAACTGGACATCATCAGGCGTCCACCATTTGGCGATCTTGCCTTGTAGCGACCCAAGAATTTCTTCCTTGGTTGGCGTCTCGCCGGGCTGCGCCTGAATGACCAAGAGCGGGCGCTCATCCCATTTGGGGTGATAGATGCCAATCGCCGCTGCGTTGGCGACCTTTTCATGACCAACCGCAATGTTCTCAATATCGATTGAGGATATCCATTCCCCGCCTGATTTGATCACATCCTTGGCGCGGTCGGTAATTGTCATCGTGCCGAACTCATCCAGATTCGCGACATCGCCTGTATCAAAGAAACCGTTTTCATCGAGCACATTGCCGCCATCGCCTTTAAAGTAACCGGCTGCGATTGCTGCGCCGCGCACCAAGAGCTTGCCGGACGTTTTGCCGTCACGTGGTTGTTCGACACCGTCATCATTTACAACTTTCAGCTCAACACCAAATGGCGGGCGTCCCTGCTTCAGCTTCTGGGACATACGCGTATCAATGTCAGCATTCATTAGGTGCGGTGGCAGTGTGCCGAGCGTACCGAGCGGAGATGTCTCGGTCATGCCCCAAGCGTGGACGACGTCGACTTCATAATCGACCTCAAATGCGCGCAGGATCGCTTCAGGAATCGCTGAGCCGCCAATGAGAACCTTTTTCAGGTGCGGTAGCTTAAGATCGTTTTCACGCAGATAGCCGAGCAGACCCAGCCAAACGGTCGGAACCGCCGCGGTAATTGTCACCTTCTCGGTATCGAGCAATTCATAGATCGACGCGCCGTCCATTTGCGCGCCGGGCATTACCATGTTCGCGCCGGTCGCCGGGCAAGACAAGGCCAAGCCCCACGCATTGGCATGGAACATGGGAACAACCGGCAGCACGACATCATCGCCGCCCATGCCCATCGCATCTTTGCCCATAGTGACGAGCGTGTGCAGCACATTGGAGCGGTGCGAATAGAGCACGCCCTTAGGGTTGCCCGTCGTGCCAGACGTGTAGCAAAGCCCGCAGGCCGTATCTTCAGGGAAGTCGCCCCAACGGCACTCGGTCGAATTACCCGCGATCCAGCTATCATAGGCAATTGCCCCGACAGAGTTTTCTGGCAGGCCCGCCTCATCGCAATAGATGACGAAGGTTTTGATCGTCTGGAGATGACCTTTCACCGCTTCGATGATTGGCAGGAAAGTCGTGTCGAACACCAGAACTTTATCTTCGGCATGGTTTGCGATCCATGCGATCTGCTCAGGGTGTAGGCGCGGATTGATCGTGTGGAGTACAGCGCCAATACCCATCGTGCCATACCAGGTTTCCATGTGCCGGGCTGAATTCCATCCGAGCGTTGCCACACGGTCACCAAGACCAATGCCGCCAGCTTTTAAAGCGTTGGAAACCTGCTTGGCGCGGGTATAGACATCGCCATATGTCGTGCGCACAACTTCGCCGCCAACACGGCGGGTAATGATCTCACGCCTGGCATTTTGCATCCGTGCATGGTCCAGAATTTTATCAACCGTTAGCGGCCAGTCCTGCATAATTCCGAGCATCTTCATCCTCCAAAGGCGCAGCCTCGCGAGCTGCTTATTTCTTCTTTGCGATCACCCTAAATCGGGCTAAGCCCATGTGCAATGGACGAACAAGGGGTCACCATGCGTTACTTGCTGTTATTTTTAACTTTTCCGCTCATTTCAGCTTGTGGGGGCGAGCGCGCACCGACAGATGCTCAGCCCGATGCGGCGGCCGCTGTGTCCCTGCCCGCGATTAACACGGGCGACCTGCCCGGCTTTTTTGACTGTGTGCGCGATAGCGGCGGTGTGTTGATCGCCAGCCACCGCGCAGGCCCAGCGCCCGGCTATCCCGAAAACGCGCTGGAAACGCTGCAATATGGCTACGCGCAAGGCATCCGCATTTTTGAGATCGACATCGCCACAAGCCGAGACGGTGTCCTGTTTCTCATGCACGACCGATCGCTTGGGCGCACAACGACAACAGGCGGCGCGGTTGCCAACACAGACTGGAACGACATCGCCAGATCGCGCCTCGTCGACAATGATGGTAAAATCACCAGCTTTCATCCACCAAAACTAACCGATGTCTTGCTATGGGCCAAGGACACAGGCGCCATTCTCGAAATCGACAAGAAGGAAACAACGGGCTGGCGCAGTGTGATCTCTGCAGTGCGGGCTGCGGACGCTGGGAACAATGTTCTCCTGATCACTTACAATGACAAGGATGCCGGATTGGTTCAGAAGCTCGCGCCGAACATGATGCTGACCGCTGGTGCGCGCGGGGGGCGTGATCTGGCGAAATTGGAAGCGCTCGGCGTAAACCCTGAAATGGTCGTTGCATGGACTGGCACACGCTCGCCTGACAAAGGCGCATGGCAGCGCAATGCGCGCGAAGGCGTGGAGTCAGCGTTTGGCACACTGGGACGAAAGTCAGAACGTCTCGACACGGAATATTGGGCCGATGGCGACCCGTCCGAATATCGCAAAATGATCCGCGACGGGCTGGTGATGCTGGCAACAGATGAACCTTACCGCCTCGCCAAAGCGATCACTGAGGATGAGCGTGCGATTAATGCATGTGCAGCCGGATAGAAAGCCAGACGCCATGCTTGGCATCTTACCCGGCATGGACTAGCCTGCTTGGTCTAAAGGCGCGCGCGAATGACTGACAGTATTTACGATATCCTTGATAAACTAGACTACGAAACGGCACTCTCGATTTGGACGAAAGTCCAAAATGGCGACAGTGTGCAGGCGATCAAAATTCTCGCCAAGGCGCGTGGGTTAAGCCTGAAAGAGGCACGTTCGCTCATCTTGTCTCTAAGCAAAGATGAACACGGCAAAGGGTCTGGCGTTCCTGATCCTACTGATCCAAACAATATCGGATATTGGCGCTAATGAATCTCTGAGCGCGCAGACTTAAGCACCCTTTTCTCTATCCATCATACGAGCTTCGCCGCGCGGGCCCTGAACAGAATGTAGCCGCAGGCCGCAAAGCAGACGGCAACGAACCCGATTGATCCGATCGGCGTGCCGCGCGCGGTTAGCCCGGCCTCTGCTGCGAAATATTCCGGCATGGCGTAGAGCCACAGCGCAGCGAAGACGGCTAGATAGAGCAAGAAAAAGCGCCGAGCATATGTCGATGCCGCGATGCGGTCTTCTGTGTGGTCTGTTTTGGCTAGGCTTTGTTTGGAGAACTGCCAGATGCCGATGGCCGTTACGAGGCCGATAATTCCCCAATACAGAGCGGCCAAGATGCTTGGGTCCGGTGTTGGTGTCAGGACAGCGTAATAGGCTGGCGGGTAGACGAACGGGATACATAGCGGGGTTAAAACGCCGACAATCAGCGTTAAGCC
>CAZXTI010000091.1:0-6635 GCA_964643565.1 uncultured Hyphomonas sp.
TGACCGAAATCATCTCTGAGGTTGACGGACTGAAACCGATTAACATATCAACAGAAGAAAAGTAGGAGTATGGAATGCTGAATAATTCTATTATTCGTGTTGCGCTTGGCGTCCCGTTTGCGGCCGCTATTGTGTATGGCCTCTTTATATTCATGGGATGGCTTATCTCTGCGGAGTTTGACCCCGAAGCAGCTGTTGAAACGCGCACGATCGAACGCATTACGCCTGAAGAGCGCAATGATGAGATCCGTACGAAGTCGCGCTCAAAGCCGAAGCGTCTTGCCTCTGCTGACAAGCCGCCTCCGCCGCCAAAATTGTCTGCGAGTAAGTCTGATGTGAATCTGCCAACACCGCAGATTCAAGGCGCAGCGCCATCGGCGGTGAAGTTTGATCGGGTTCAGTCTCTGGACATCAACCCGGTTGCGATTTCTGACCGCGATGCCACCCCGATCCGCCCACCGGTTCCGACATATCCGTCGCGCGCCGCTGAACGCGGAACGGAGGGCGAATGCACAGTCTCATTCAATGTGGATGTACGTGGACGGCCTTATGATGTGAAAGCTGATTGTACTGACAGTATTTTCCGCCGCGAAGCTGTTCGTGCGGTGAGCAAGGTTGAATTCGCGCCGAAGATCGTAAAGGGCCAGGCCCGCGAACGTCGCAATGTGGTTTACCCGCTTGTGTTCAAGCTCGACAACTAACGCGCACAGCGACACAGAACACAGACCAATTTGAAAGAGCCCTTCGGGGCTCTTTTTTTGGTCGCAAATATTTTTTGTTATAATATTGCATTTCGTGAAAGATATGTTATATTATATTATAACTTATAGGAGGCAATCATGACGAACACACCTGATCCCAGCAACCCAACTGGAGCTAGTTCCCTTGAAAGTTCGAGCCAAATCGTTGCCCCGGCAATGCCTAGCGCTGTGAAGCTGCGCCCCGGCGCGCGGCTCTTGAGCACATTCGCGCCTGCTGCGGGCATTACGTTTGGCCTATTTGTAATCATGGGTAGTCTCATCGCGGCTGAATTCAGCCCTGAGGAAACAGTAGAGGCGCGTACCATTACGAGTATTGTTCCTGAAGAATTTAATGAGGAAATTCGCATTCGAAAGCACGTTAAGCCACAGAAAATTGCTCTGTCTGACCAGCCACCACCGCCGCCGAAATATACACCGAATAAGGAAAATATTGATCTGCCATCGCCGCAAATATTAGGTGGAGCGCCGACGGAGCTGGTGTTTAAAACAGTCCAATCGCTTGATGTTCGCCCTGTCGCGATCTCGGACCGGGATGCTTCGCCGCTGCGCAGGCCCGTTGTGGCTTACCCCACGCGTGCGCAGGAACGCGGTATTGAAGGAAACTGCACGGTTACCTTCAACGTGGATGTGCGCGGTCGGCCTTATGATCTAAAGGCTGATTGTAGCGATAGCATCTTCCGCAGTTCAGCCCTGAAGGCTGTCGGTAATGTAGAGTTTTCACCCAAGATCGTGAAAGGCAGGGCGCAAGAGCGCCGGAATGTTGTCTATCCGATTGAGTATAACTTATCTAGCTAGGCCTCTCCCAAAGCATCAGGGATGTGCTCCGTCATGTCCCTGATGCGCTCACACAGGCCCCGCGCCAAACATCAGTAAGGACCGGGATAGGGTGGGTTTATGGCCTTAAAAGCAGATCAGGAATCATTGGAGGATTTTACGTTTGATCACAATCTTGAAACACTGACATTAATAGGACATTTTTCACCGCGTTCAAATCGAAAAAACCATTAAAAATCAAGACGGTTTGTGCGTAAAGCAAAGTTAAATCAAAGAAAGAGAGCCAGAGGCGGTTTTGGTGCCTTGATTAGAACGCAAATTTCCGGTTCATTAGGGCAAACAGCCATAGGCTTCAGGAGTAGAAAATGAAATTCAAATCCGTCTTCAAAACAACCAGCGTTGCCATTGCGACCATGGTATTTGGTGCGGCGACTGCAGCAGCGCAAACACCGGGATGTGCCGAAACTCAGCTCAGCTCAGCGATTGGCGAAATTTATCTCGAAGCCCAGAATAAACTTGTTGTGGACGATGATCCGCGCGCAGCGCTCGTCGGGATTAACAAGCTTAGGGGCCAGCCGCTAAATTGCTATGAAGAAGGGGCTGTCCTCGGTCTTAGCGCGCAAATCAAACTCCAAACGGGCGACACACTCGGCGCCATTAATGATCTGCGTGCGCAGTTGGACAAAGGCTATGTACAGCCTGCCGACCGCCTCAAGGTTATGAAAGCAGTATGGCAGCTATACTTCCAGGAAGAAAAGATCCGTGAAGGTCTTGATTATGCCAATCGTTGGATCAGCGCAGGTGGCAGACCAACGCGTGATGAAAAGTGGACCTTTGCCGTTGCCAACAACAACAATAATGATTTTCGCGGTGCTATTCCGTGGGCTGAGCAGGTTTTCGAAGCTGATGGGCGTAATGCGACAGAGGCAGTTTCGTCATTCCTGATTTTCCTTTACGATAAAACGAACCAGCCTGCGAAAAAAGCGGCATTGATTGAGCGGTTGCTAGAGCGCGACCCAACCAAGCGTCTTTATTGGGATGCGATTGCCGGTGACTATCAAAGAGCTGGCGATGATGCGAAAGCCTTTGAAGTTCAAAAAGCCATGTACCTTGGCGGAATTCTGAACACAGAACAGGAATATGAGCGTATCGTACAATTCTACAATTTGCTCGATGCACCTTATGAAGCAGCGCGCGTTCTCGAAAAAGAGATGAATGCGGGCAAGATTTCCAAGAACTACAAAAACTTGGAACTTCTGGCGAACTTGTACCAAGTGGCACGTGAGCATGAAAAAGCCATTCCTGTTATCCAGCAGGCAGCTGCGATTTCATCCGATGGCGCGATGTATGAGCGCTTGGGCCGGTCTTATGCTGACCTTCAGCAATGGGCCAAAGCCGAAGAAGCGCTGACACAAGCTCTGAATAAGGGCGGCGTGAAAGATCGCGGCCTTGCTTGGGTGCAAATCGGACAGTCACGCTTTGAGCGGGATGATCGCGCAGGGGCACGTGAAGCGTTCCGCAAGGCAAATAACCGTGGTGGACGCGGTTGGCTCGGCTTCATGGACTCCGAAGAAGCAACGGCCAAAGCGCTGCGTGTTTTCGAAGCAGAGAACAAATGGCAAGAGCTTGAGAATGAAGGCAAGCGCTGCGACCAAATTAAGGTTCTTGGCGAGCAATTGCCTGAAGCCTGCGGCACATTGGTGACGCGTAAGGCAGAGGCTGAAGCCGCCTTGGAAAAAGCCCGCGCAAGCTAAGGGCCCATTCTGTAAGAACAAAAAAAGCCCCGGTCATAGTGGCCGGGGCTTTTTTTTATTGTCTTATGTTACGCAGCCTTAGATTGCGCCAACAACGCTGAGCGCAAACGCGTATTCAATCGCAACTTCCTGTAGCCGATCAAAGCGCCCCGTTGCGCCGCCATGGCCTGCACCCATATTTATGCGCAGATAATACGGCCCAGCTGTCGGGGCTTCATGGCGCAGTTTCGCCGCCCATTTTGACGGCTCCCAATAGGTCACGCGCGGGTCGGACAATCCGCCGGTAATCAGCATGGCAGGGTAGGGTTTGTCACCAACCTGATCATAAGGCGACCATGACAAGATACGGTCATACACCGCGCCGTCTTCAATCGGGTTGCCCCATTCAGGCCACTCCGGCGGGGTCAGCGGCAAGCTTGCATCCGACATCGTGTTCAGCACATCAACAAAGGGGACGGCTGCGATTATCCCGGCAAACATCTCTGGTGCGAGATTAGCCGCTGCGCCCATGAGCAAGCCACCAGCCGAGCCGCCCATGCCGACAATATTGCCAGCGTTGGTATAGCCCTCTGCAATCAGATGGCGTCCGGCTGCGACATAGTCGGTGAACGTATTCGTCTTCTTCTCCAGCTTGCCGTCCAGATACCATTGATAGCCTTTCGCCGTGGAGCCGCGCACATGCGCAATCGCATATATAAAGCCGCGATCAACCAGTGAGAGGCGTGAAACCGAGAAACTGGCAGGGATCGTCATACCATAGGAGCCATAGCCATAGAGCAGGAGCGGCGCGCTGCCATCGGTTTTTGTGTCCGCGCGGCGCAGCAATGTGATCGGCACCTCCGCGCCATCCTCAGCCTTTGCCATAAAGCGCTCGACCTTATAGTCAGCAGGGTCATGGCCGGAGGGCACTTCTTGCATCTTGCGAAGCGCGCGTTTCCCGGTTGCAATATCATAGTCAAACACCTGACCAGGCGTTGCGGGCGAAGCATATGAGAAGCGAAGCTCGGACGTATCATAGGCATACCCACCCGACAGGCCGAGCGCATATGCGCCCTCGTCGAAATCAATGCTTTGCTCGCTGCCATCGCTCCGCTTGCGGATAATGATTGTAGGCAGACCATCAGCGCGCTCTAGCCGGACAAGATAGTCCTTGAGTGCATGAAGCCCAAGGATAAGCGCGCCGGGGCGGTGGGGGATAATGTCAGTCCAATCGGCGGGGCTCGTGCTCGTTGTTTCTGCGCGCATGACTTTAAAATCAACGGCGTCATCGCGGTTTGTCAGGATGAAGAAAGCATCGTCATGATGGGAAACGGAATATTCATGGCCCGCCTCGCGCTTGGCCACGCATACAAGATCCGTTTTCTCTGTCTCGTCAGCTTTGATCCAGTGACACTCCGATGTTGTGTGGTCATTTGCTGTGATGAAAATGAAGTCCTCAGACTGTGTAACCGAAACGCCAACAAAGAAACCTTCATCTTCCTCTTCATAGACCAGCGTATCCTCATGCGTCGCCAGTGAGTGACGGTAGACTTTATCTGTGCGGCCGTTCTCGTTTCTGTTGACCCAGTAAAAGGCCGACGAGTCTGCCGTCCAGACAACCGCGCCTGTAGAGGTTTCAATCAACACCCCTTGGTCTGCGCCGGTAGCGATGTCGCGCACGCGGATCGTGCCATATTCGCTGCCCTGTTCGTCAATGGAATAGGCAAGCAGCTTGTGGTCGGGCGAGTGCGAAATATCGCCAATGTCAAAATACGCCTTGTCTTTTCCTTCAGCCGCGCCGTCAAACAGAATTGTCTCTGCCGCCTCTGTGTCGAAGGCGTCGGCCGCATCGCGCCGCGCAAAGACAGGGTACTGCTCGCCTGCGCGATAGCGCGAATAATACGCATAAGGCCCATCGATCGCAGGGACAGAACTATCATCTTCCTTGATACGCCCGCGAATTTCCGCAACCAGTGTTTCACACAAAGCCTCATGCGGCGCTTCGAGTTTTGCTTTCGTGAATGCGTTCTCTGCTTCCAGATAATCCCGGATGTCACTGCGCAATTGCGACGGATCCCGCATCACCATCTGCCAGTTTTCATCCTTCATCCAATTATATGGATCAACGCGCGTGCGTCCGGCCTGTTCAATGGTTTTCGGTTCACGCTTTGCGCGCGGCGGTGTCAATTCAGTCATGATGTGTCCAAAAATAGTCGATGAAAATATGTGTCGGTTTGGCTTTAGCCGGGCTCGCCGTCGTCGGCAGGTTCAAAATCCAGAACCACGCCATTGATGCACCAGCGTTCATTTGTCGGCGCAGGCCCATCCTTGAACACATGGCCCATATGAAGTCCGCACTTGGCGCAGTGACATTCGGTGCGCGGGTAGACAAGTTTAAAGTCAGTCTTGGTTTCGACAACGCCAGCCGCTGCCGGAGCGAAAAAACTGGGCCACCCCGTTCCGCTATCAAACTTGTGCTTCGCATCCCACAGCACCGTCCCGCAGCCAACGCATTTGAATTGCCCCTTACGATATTCATCGTTCAGGTTTCCGGGTGTGAAGGCGCGCTCGGTGCCAGCCTTGACGCCAACGCGAAACTGCTCGTCGGTGAGTAGTTCTCGCCATTCCCGGTCGCTGCGCTTGATCTTGTCAGGTGAGCTCATAATTACCGCCTCAGTTTATCTCACCACACAATAGCCCAATAACCATTGGTTTCAATTCAAACCATGGTGATTTCGCGTTGCGCAAAGCAATTCAAGTGCGTGAGGCCGGTTAAGCCCCCGATTAGGCGTAGAGCACCGAAATGATCTCAGCGACACAGGCCGGGCGTTCTTCGCCCTCAATTTCGATTGTGCACTCGGTAATCATCTGCTTGCCGCCAGCTTTTGGCTCGATAGATTTGATCTTTTGCGACATGCGCACTTTTGAGCCGACCTTGACCATATTCGTAAAGCGCACCTTGTTAGACCCATAATTGATGCCGCGCGTTACGCCGGAAACTTTCATCACTTCTGAGGCGAGCATCGGAACGAGTGACACGGTGAGATAGCCATGCGCGATCGTGCCGCCCATCAGTTTCGTCGCGCGCTCAACATCAAGATGGATCCATTGATGGTCCCCGGTCGCATCAGCAAACATTTGCACGCGATCCTGATCGATAACATGCCAGTCTGAATAGCCGATATGCTCGCCTACCAGAGTTTCCAGTTCGTCGAAAGCGACGGTGCGTGGGTCAGCCATGAGTGTCTCCTTTAAGCCCTAATTCTGTTGTCAGACAGTTTGGTCAATGGCGACTTAAAGCGCAAGTCATGACCCTTGGGAAAGTATCCGTTTCAATGCCTCAACCAGCCGGTTTTGATCCTCTTGC
>CAZXTI010000092.1:0-6590 GCA_964643565.1 uncultured Hyphomonas sp.
GGGCGTCAGGAAGTGTTGGGCAATTTTTCCGGTATGACCTTTGCGCCGCGCTTCTCGCCCGATGGTGGGTCTGTGGTTTTGAGCCGCGCATTGAATGGCAATACTGACCTTTTCATAATGGATTTGCGGACACGGGAATCGAAGCGACTGACAGATCATCCCTCAATTGATACCTCGCCGTCTATGTCGCCGGACGGTAAGCAAATTACATTTACCTCTGATCGCGGCGGGACGCCTCAGGTTTATGTCATGAATGTCGATGGATCGCCGCTTACGTGTCCATCCGGCGGGCGGGACACGGCTTGCCGCATAACATTTGGGCGCGGTAATTATTCAACGCCGGTTTGGTCGCCGCGCGGTGACTTGATCGCATTTACGAAACAGGTTCGCGGAAAATTCCATATTGGTGTGATCGGAACTGATGGACAAGGCGAACGGCTTTTGTCTGAGGCCTATCTTGATGAGGGGCCGGGCTGGTCGCCAAATGGTCGGGTGATCACTTTTTTCAGAGAATCGCGCCCAGGTGCAGGACCAAAACTCTACTCTGTTGACCTGACAGGGCGGAATCTGCGCCAAATAAAGACCACAACGGATGCGTCTGACCCTGCGTGGTCACCGCTTCTCAAATAGGAGAAAATCGGGTAAGTTGGCCCGCAGTAGAGGATCATGCACCAGATTTTAACAAAAAAAAGAATATGTACTTACTATGAGAGCACATTTACGCCATAAAGTTGGTTTATCGCGTTAGTAGAGAACGACAGGATGGGAGACTTAACAGTCATGCCAAGCATTTTTAAAGGCGGCCTTGCCGCGACACTTATTATTGGTCTTGGGGCATGTGCCTCAACGCCGGACACGCCGCCCGTACCGGCTCCAGTTGAGCAGCGTGCACCAGAGCCAGCACCGGCTCCAGTTGCAGAGCCTGCGCCGGTTGTGAAAAGCACGCCGGCACAGACTGGTCCGGTCGGTCCTCTTCCAGGTTCTGTCGCTGATTTTGCAAAGAATTCAGGCGAACGCGTCTATTTTGACCTGAGCCAATGGCGCCTTGATGAATCCGATCAAGAGATTCTGCAACTTCAGGCCGCTTGGCTTCAGTCTTACCCAAACGTGCGTATCCTTGTTGCAGGCAATTGCGATGAGCGCGGAACACGCGAATATAACCTTGCGCTAGGTGAAAAGCGGGCCGCGACGGTAAAAGACTATCTGGTTGACCTTGGCGTTGACCCGGCACGCATTGAAACTGTTTCTTACGGTAAAGAACGCCCAATCGATGGCGGTTCCAACGAGGCTTCATGGGCTCTGAACCGGAATGGATTCACGCAGATTATTTCTGGTGCGCGTACAAGTTAACGAGGTTTAATCATCAGAACTGATGATATAAATTGATTTACGGCTGAGGTGTCATAATTTCGCCTCAGCCGTATTCTATTGTCGAGGTATGATTATGACATTCCGTACCGCTTCCGTCGCTGTTGCGTTGATAACCGCCCTTACATTGCCTGGCCTTGCCAATGCGCAAGATCGTTTGTCTCGCACCGAGCTGACCGCAATCACAACTGAACAGACCCAGTCCTTGACCGATCTTAAGACGCGTTCTGAGCAGTTGCAGGTTCAAAATGCCGACTTAGCCCTTAAATTACGCGAGCTTGAAGCTGAAAATGCGCAGCTCAATGGGCGCATCGAAACGCTGCAATTCCAGCTCGGACAAAGCCGGGATGAGGTGATTAGCATGCGTGAGGACGATCAGGAGATTGGTCGCCAGCTGGCATCATTTGATTCTCTGATAAATAATTTAACCTCGAAAGTTAGCAGCCTTGAAACCCGGCTCACCCAGCGCGAGCAAGTTTACCGGATTACCGAAGGCCAGCTTCAAGCCAGCACAGGCGGCGCGCCGCAAGCAGAGGCGTCCCTTGATAGGGTGACGGTTACCGGTTCGCGGGTAAGCCGTGGAAGCACGACCGCCGTTCCGCCTGTGACGGCGGTCCAAGCTGAAAGCCTCCCGCAAGATGCCGATGCTTTGTTCCAGAATGGCAAGGCGCAATTATTGCGGTTTGATTATGCCGGCGCCGAGCGTAGCTTCAGCACATTTTTGCAGCGCTTTGGGAGCAATCCTCAGGCGGGCGAGGCGCAATATTGGTTGGGCGAAGTGCTCTACCAACAAAAGTCTTATGCCGAAAGCGGCGCAGCTTATACCGATATGGTTCGCAAGTTTCCGACCCATGCCAACGCGCCTGATGCGCTGGTCAAGCTTGGCCGATCACTCAGGCTCGTCGGAGATACTGAGCGCGCGTGCGCTATTCTTGCAACCCTCCCAACGCGGTATCCAGATGCGTCTCCGGTCACGCGTAATCTAGCAAGCGTCGAGCGATCGCGCTCATCTTGTTCCCCGTAGCGCGCAAATTAAACGAGGCGCTGGACCAGTTTGCCTCTGTTTGTGATGGGCCAATCGGGATTGCGGTGTCAGGCGGCGGAGATTCGCGTGCTTTACTGGAAATCGCTTATTTATGGAGCCGCCAGACCAAGCGCGATATTTTTGCACTAACGGTCGATCACGGATTACGTGAAGAAGCGGCGCATGAAGCTGAAGGCGTGGCTGCGCGCTGCAAAACCCTTGGCATTCCGCACGAGACTTTGGTCTGGCATCACAAGAGCAAGCGCGGTTCGCAAGCCAGATCGCGCAGGGCACGTCATGCACTGCTTGCCAACGCGGTCCGTGCCCAAGGCGGTTCACTTCTGCTCATGGGGCACACTTATGACGATCAGTTAGAAACGCTGTTCATGCGACGAGCGCGTATTGCTAAAGAGGACGGGCAGGCCGGTTTGGCAGCGATGCGCGCTTTGGCGGTGTCTCCGGTTTGGCCAGAAGGGCGGGGCATCTTCATTGGAAGACCATGCCTGAACATGCGGCGCGCGGATTTGCGCACCTATTTGCAAGACCATGATCTGGACTGGGTTGAAGACCCAACGAATGACGACACGAAATATGAGCGTGTGAGGGTGCGCCGCGAGCTTGCAAGCGGCGATCGGTCTGAACTGGCTGAGACGTTGTGCACATCCTCTGAGGTCCGCGCCGCGCAAGACAGCCGTCTTGCTGATTGGCTGGCCGCTTATGTCACCGCAGATGCTTATGGATTGGTTACGTTTGATGTCGCCGATTTACCAAATGAGGCTGTCTTGGCAGAGGGGCTCGCTTGGTTGTTGATGGCGGCGGCGGGCACAGACAGACGCGCACGCAAAGAGGGCCGCGATATGCTTGCGGCGGATATTATCGCCTCACCGCGCGGGTTTCGTGCACGTACGCTGGGCGGGGCTCAGATCGCGCCGCGCCGGGGTCAAGTTCATATCGCGCGCGACCCTGGCATGGTTTCAGAACTACCTGAAACGCCAAAAGCCGGGATGATTTGGGATGGCCGGTTTTGTTTGTCGCCGCTCGATAATATGCCTTCAAGGGGTGATTTGGCGCAGCGCCTGCATGGACAAGACGCAGAAACAAGCAAAACAGAACAGGTTCCTGCGCTTGCGCGCATTTCCTATCCGGATCTTAAGGGGGCAGGGTTCTCAACTGAATGTGTAGTGGCAAATAGGCTAGAAATGGTACAAAAGATGCTGAGACACAGCAAATTGCAGGTTTCGCAGTATAATTTCGCGTGAAGGTCTTCGTTTCTGGGCCTTTGGCACCTATATTGAGTAGGCTGCAATACAGCACTTTTGAATGCCTTTTCAGGATGATTTTATGAATAACCGCAATCTTTTCGTTTATGTCGTTATTGGATCCTTGATCCTCGGACTTGCTATGGTCTTGCAAAATGGTGTGACGCCGCAATCGACGACCGAGCTAAATTATACCGAGCTTGTTACCAAGGCTGAGGCCGGCGAGATCGCGAACCTCGTTCAAACCGGTGATAAGGTAACCGGTGAGCTGACAGACAATACGAAGTTCTACGCGACGATCCCGCAAAACGATATTGATTTTGGACCGACCATGGCCGAGCACGGCGTATCTTATAAGGTACGCTCGACGCAGGGCGGTTTTAATTTCGGGCATCTGCTGACGCTTATCTTTATCGGGATGATCGGTTTCTTCATTTTGATGCAATACCGCCAAATGAATGGACGCGGCGGTGGCGGCGCGATGAATTTCGGCAAATCCCGCGCGCGCTTGCTGACCGAAAAGCATGGACGTGTGACCTTTGCTGATGTTGCAGGTGTGGACGAGGCGAAAGAAGAGCTCGAAGAAGTTGTCGATTTTCTTCAAGACCCATCCAAGTTCCAGCGCCTTGGCGGTAAGATCCCGAAAGGCGCACTTCTCGTTGGCCCCCCCGGAACAGGTAAGACGCTGATTGCGCGCGCCGTGGCAGGCGAGGCGAATGTGCCGTTCTTTACGATTTCTGGCTCCGACTTTGTCGAGATGTTCGTTGGCGTTGGTGCGAGCCGTGTTCGCGACATGTTTGAAAAAGCCAAGCAAAACGCGCCGTGCATTATCTTCATTGACGAGATTGATGCGGTTGGACGCTCACGCGGTGTTGGTCTTGGCGGCGGCAATGATGAGCGCGAACAGACACTCAACCAGCTACTTGTTGAGATGGACGGGTTTGAAACCAATGAAGGCATTATCCTGATCGCGGCGACGAACCGCCCGGATGTGCTTGATCCAGCATTGCTGCGCCCGGGCCGGTTTGACCGTCAGGTTACGGTCGGAAACCCAGACGTAACGGGCCGCGAAAAAATCCTGCTTGTGCATATGCGCAATGTGCCGACAGCGGCAGATGTAAAGCCTAAGATTATTGCGCGCGGAACGCCGGGCTTCTCCGGTGCTGACTTGGCTAACCTCGTAAACGAAGCGGCGCTGCTTGCAGCCCGTCGTGGCCGACGCGCCGTATCGATGCGCGAATTTGAGGATGCCAAAGACAAGGTGATGATGGGCCCAGAGCGTCGCTCAATGGTCATGTCAGAAGATGAAAAAGCTTTGACGGCTTGGCACGAGGCTGGACACGCGATTGTGGCTTTAAAAACACCGAAAGCTGATCCGGTTCACAAGGCGACCATTATTCCGCGCGGACGTGCGCTCGGCATGGTGATGCAGCTTCCAGAAGACGACAGATATTCCATGTCGAAAGTTCAGATGACGTCGCGGCTTGCGATTTTGATGGGCGGACGCGCGGCAGAAGAAGTGCATTTTGGCAAAGACAATGTCACTGCTGGCGCTTCCTCTGATATTCAGCAAGCCACCAAGCTTGCCCGCGCCATGGTCACCAAATGGGGTTATTCAGACAAAATTGGCTTTGTCGATTATTCGGAAAACCCGAGCAACACATTCCTTGGCCAGCAGACGGGTCAAACACCTGTTTCAGAAGAAACGGCCCGCATCATCGAATCTGAAGTGAAGGGCCTTGTTCAAGAAGGCATGGACACGGCGATGCGTATTCTTGAGGAGTTTAAAGATCAGTGGACGGCCATTGCTGAAGGCTTGCTTGAATATGAAACGCTGACAGGCGATGAAATCAATGCGCTCATTAACGGCGAAACGATTGATCGCCCTGATAGTGATGGCGGCGATGGCGGACCTAGCTCTGCTGTTCCGGTGATCGGTAAGCGTCGCCCGAAAGGTGGCACAAGCGAACCTAGCCCGGCTTAGGCGAGGCCCATGCGGTCAGAACAAAACCTCTTTACATTCGTCCCGGTTACCGATGGTGACCGGGCGAAGGCGTTTTATGAGGGTGTGCTCAAGCTTACAGTCCTTGAGGAGACGCCGTTTGCGGTTGTGTTGAAAGTGCCGGGCGGAACGCTTCGGCTTGCGAAGACGCCGGACTTCAACCCTCAACCTTTCTCGCTGGTCGGCTGGGTTGTGCCTGATCTTGCAGCGGATATGGCGCAGCTTCGCGAAAGCGGGGTCACGTTCGAGCAATTTCCGGGTCTGCCGCAAGATGAGGCCGGTGTTTGGACGGTTCCAGATGGAACGCAGATTTGCTGGTTTCGCGACCCTGATGGCAATTTGCTCTCGCTCACCCAAGAAGCAGGATGATTTTTGCCGCGGTCTAGGCTAAAGGGACGTATGAGATTTGTCCAAATTGCCATAGCCGCCCTTGCATTTTATGCCTGTTCACCAGCAGCTGACCGCGCTGCCGCGCCGCAAGATGCGTTCTTTTCCGCTCTCTCACAGCTATGTGGCCAAGCCTTTGCCGGGCGTCTGGTCAGCAGTGATGAGGTGGATGTAGACTTTGGTCAGCAGAGCATGGTAATGCATGTGTGCGCCTGTAGCGAGGATGAAATTCGTATTCCGTTTTATGTCGGCGAAGATCGCTCGCGAACATGGGTGATTACGCGCCAATCCAGCAGCTTGCGTCTGAAACATGATCATCGCCACGAGGATGGTAGCGAAGATGCTGTGACCCAATATGGCGGCGATACGGCAAATGCAGGGACCGCGACGCGGCAAAGCTTTCCTGTTGATGATTTTTCAATCGAGATGTTTGGGCGTGAAGGTTTAAGCGCGTCTGTGGTGAATGTCTGGGCGGTTGAGGTGCACGGCGATGTCTTTGCTTATGAGCTTTCCCGTCCGAACCGCTTTTTCCGGGTCGAGTTTGATTTGA
>CAZXTI010000093.1:0-3136 GCA_964643565.1 uncultured Hyphomonas sp.
GCGCGCATCTGATGCCTTCGGCACAGTGAAGAAGCGGATAATCACATGTGGCAGGCCTGCCGTGCCAACCATCAAAGCGGCGGTAATACAGAAGACATCCAGCGTGGATTTCGACCCGTCCGTATACGCGGTAAACCCTAAATCCGTCACAACCGTATTGAGCTTGGACAGCATCGGCTCGCCCGTGCCTTTAAAGTCTCCCAAAAACCCAAGCTGGGGCACAGCGTTCCCCGTCACGATGAGCGAGATAAAAATCGCAGGCACCAGATAGGCAAAGATAAGCACGCAATATTGCGCGATCTGCGTATAGGTGATCCCTTTCATCCCGCCGAGCATGGCGTAGAATAAAACAATCAACCCGCCAATCGCAACGCCGAGCTTATAGTCCACGCCAAGAAAGCCAGAGAACGCAACCCCGACGCCTTTCATCTGGCCGACAATATAGGTGAAGGACACAAACAGTGCGCAGATCACCGCCACAATCCGTGCCGTGTCTGAATAATACCGGTCGCCAACAAAGTCCGGCACGGTAAACTTGTTAAACCGGCGCAAATAAGGCGCGAGCAAAAGCGCAAGCAAGACATAGCCGCCCGTCCAACCCATCAGATAGACCGAGCCATCATAACCAGCGAAGGCGATGATCCCAGCCATGGAGATAAAGCTCGCCGCTGACATCCAATCAGCCGCCGTCGCCATGCCGTTCAGCACAGGGTGGACATCATGGCCTGCAACGTAAAAGTCATCTGTGGATTTGGCGCGCGCCCAAATCGCAATGCCAATATAAAGCCCAAAGCTCAGCGCAACGAAAATATAGGTCCAGACCTGCTCACTCATCGGCTTTACCCGCCGCTTCGGTAAAGCGCGCATCGAGCCGGTTCATCGCCCAGCAATAGATAAAGATCAGCGCCACAAAAACATAAATCGCGCCTTGTTGGGCAAACCAGAAGCCCAGCGGCACCCCGCCAATCGACACCGTATCAAGCTGTTCGCGAAGCAAAACCCCAAACCCGAAGGACACGGTAAACCAGATAAGAAGCAAAACCGCCATCAGCCGTAAATTTGCCCGCCAATAGGCGCGCTTTACTGCTCTTTTCTGCTCTGTTTCCATCACTCAGCCGCCTTTCATCTACGCACTGACACGATAGGCACAGCGCAACGACATGAAAAGGTCTTAGATGGTTTGGGCCCTTAGCGGAGTGCGCGTCTGCGCTCCATCGCCTCGATCCATTCACGGGCATGGCCACGGCGTTCACCCGGTTCAAATACGCCAATAATTTTCAGCATCGTGGAGAAAAACCCAAGTTCCCCCATCGCCAATTGCACCGAGCGCTCTTCAGGATGGCCCTGAATTTCAGCGTAAAACTGCGTCGCCATAAAAGACCCGTGGAGCTGATAGCTTTCCAGTTTGAGTATGTTCACACCATTGGTCGCAAAACCGCCCATCACCTTATAAAGCGCGGCAGGAATATTGCGGACCTCAAAGGTGAACGCCGTTACACAGCGCCCATCACAGGCCTGCCGGTCGCCCGGATCGCGCGACATGATCAAAAACCGCGTCGTATTGTGCTCAGCATCTTCAACATCGCTAGCAAGAATGTTCAGCCCATACACCTCAGCGGCAAGGCTAGGCGCAATCGCAGCGACAGACCTGTCACCAAGCTCGATAACTTCGCGCGCCGCGCCCGCTGTATCAGCAGCAGCAATCCCCTCAATGCCATGTAAGCGCAGAAAATTGCGGCATTGGCCTAGGCCCATAATATGCGAGCGCGCATATTTGATCTCGGAAAGCTCAACCCCCGGCATGGCCATTAACTGAAAACGAATCGGCAAATAGTGCTCGCCGACAATCGACAACTCAGTTTTAGGCAAAAGATGATGTATATCGGCAACGCGGCCGGCGATGGTATTATCTACGGGGATCATGGCGAGATCTGCCCGGCCTTCTTCAACTGCTAAAAAAGCCCCCTCAAACGTCTTGCAAGCGAGTGGTTCCATGTCTGGAAACGCTTCACTACAAGCAATATGAGAATTCGCGCCCTGTTCCCCCTGATAGGCAATGCGATTTGTCATAAGCCTACTTTAGCCTGCAGATTTTCAAATTAAAAGCCGTTTCTTGCATATGGTGTATACTGCGGCGGATCGCCGCGAACGGTGCGATACTTGGTCCGAAAGGCCGACAAAATATTGTCACGCCTGACCACTCATGCCAAAAGGCGCGTTGAAATATCTATTCAGGGACACTCCATATGGGCGAGCTCGGTTTCAATAAATTTCTCGGCGCAGCGTTGGGAACTTTTCTTTTCATCTTCGCGCTAAACGAAGCGTCGACTTATATCTTCGGCGGCGGCGGTCATCACGATGACGGTCATTATGAATGCCCAAATGATTGGGCGGAAGAGAAATTCCATGGCTACCGGATCGACATACCATGCGGAAGCACTGGCGGCGGCCAAGATGAAGGCCCGGTATTTGACCTCGGCCTAATGTTGGCGAGCGCAGATCCAGCCGCTGGTGAGACCGTTCTGCAACGCCAATGTGCAACCTGCCATACATGGAATGAAGGTGGCGCAAACGGCACTGGCCCAAATCTTTACGGCGTCATCGGCAAAGACATCGCAACCAAGGACGGATTTACATACTCAGGTGCCCTGTCCGGCGTTGAAGGCAACTGGACCTATGAGCAGATGAATGACTGGCTGACAAACCCCGGCGCATTCGCACGCGGCACCAGCATGGCCTATGCGGGTCTACGTTCACCGCGCCGCGACAGTGATCGCGTCAATGTCATGGCATTCCTCGCGAGCACCGCATCTAACGCGCCAGCCTACCCTGCGCCTCTGGTAACAGAAACCGCAGCCGAAGAGACAAGTGACCCGGTTGAAGGCGACGTGGTCGTTGAGGGCGGAACAGTCGAAGGCGGCGTTGTCGCTGTCGAAGGCCTTGAGGTTCCCGCCACAGATACAACCCTCGTCCCAGATGCAGCGACACAGGCCGGGCGTGAGCTTAGCCCTGCAATTCTGGACGCCGCACAAGAAGCAGCAGACAATGCCGAAGCCGCGATTGACGGCGCTGAAGAAGCCGCAAAAGAGGCTGTTGAGGACGCTGGCAATAAGCTTCTGGAACGTGCTGAAGAAGC
>CAZXTI010000093.1:3236-6586 GCA_964643565.1 uncultured Hyphomonas sp.
AAGAAGCGACCGACGACGAACACTAAGTAAGATACGAAATATAGCATAAGCGGTTTGGCCCAAAAATAGCCGCAAATTGGTTATAGCCATGCGCTTATGCGTATCTTTATCTTATGTTTGACATTTATCTCACTTAGCGCTCACGCCTCTGCGTGCCGCTTCCAAGGCGTCACTTTTGATGATCCTGATCAACTCATCACACATGCTGAAAGCATTTATCTCGTCGAAGCTTACGAGAAAAGCACGGTCATAAATGTGACAAGAGGCACGGTGAGCAGCCGGGAAACAATCCCTGAAATTCATTTCCGTATCATCGAAATTCTCAAAGGCGAACGCGCGGATATCGCGCCAAAGCGGGTCTATAACGAAGAAGAATGGCGCAGTTCGAGCAGTGGAAAAACCGATTTTAACGGACATAAAGACGAGACATTCTGGACCGAATCGGGCGGGCGAATGGTATCATTCGAGTACGGATTAGGCTTATGCGGCCCCGACTTCGTGTATTATCCCGGCGAACGTTATCTTATGTTTCCTGGTGAGCTGCTCTCGATGAAGTCCGCTGAGCTTATCAAATCCGATGATGACAAATGGCTAGCCTATGTCCGCGAGCGGCTGGAATAAAAACCAAGCCCAACCCGCCTAAGCCTGCTTCCAGTCTACACAGTTCGATCCATCCATTGCGATCCGTTTGGCCCCGATTGCCGGGCCATAACTTTCTTCAATGCGTTCCAGCGCTTGTGCCAGCGGCTCATGTATTGTCGACATGTAGAACCCGTTGGCGTGGAGCAAATTCTCACTGTCCAACATAATCCCGACATGACCCTTCCAGAAGACAAGGTCATTACGTTGCAAGGCGCCCGGCTCCTGCCAATCCACAACATGCTCACCGCACCAGTGAAACTGCATATCGCTGTCGCGCGGTAATTGCAGGCCGCATGCTTTAAACGCAGACTGTGTCAGCCCGCTGCAATCGACCCCAAACGCGTCATTGCCGCCCCATAAATAAGGCGCGCCGAATAATCCCATCGCAACTTTAGCAGGGTCGCTCCCGCCCTCGTCAAGCTCGACCAAGTGCGTGTCCGGCACCCAACCGACGGGCCCGCAATTTACCCATGTTCCATCACGCTCGCCTGCATGAACACGGCTGTTCAAAAACAAAGTCGTCTTCGGTGCCGCTTTGATATGAGGTTTCTCAAAAGCATATGTCATCGGCGCAATCACGCGGTGCGTCGGATCATCTTTTGG
Organism: uncultured Hyphomonas sp.; assembly: GCA_964643565.1. Classification (GTDB taxonomy): domain Bacteria; phylum Pseudomonadota; class Alphaproteobacteria; order Caulobacterales; family Hyphomonadaceae; genus CALLCD01. Next base: position 4,482 of record CAZXTI010000093.1, read on the forward strand.
GTCAGTCAAATGCGCAAGCCTTACCCAACCGGCATAATGGTCATCTTTAAGCCGGACATGACCAAAGCCGTCATTGTGCGCGTAGACTTCAACCCGTTCGCCAAATAGCGCTGTCGTTTGCCGTTCAGCCATCGTATTGGCGGCATCCGTGCCCATAACCGGCAAGCGCGGAACGGCGACGCAGGCTAAAAGTGGTTCATTTGCGTTTGGGCGCGCAAGACGCCGATCATTAAATTCAAGCATAAGTCCAGTTTACTCAGGCAACCTGCGCTGTGTCACGGTCTTGAACTGCAACTGGGTCGCTTTTCCCCTGCTCAGCAGACAGAATCTGCGCTGCCAGCGTACGCAAATAGGTCAATCCGCCTTGCGTGCGCTCAATAAATACATTGCGCAAATCTTTCTCATCCCGAACGCGGCGTACCAATTCATGCCGCGTCAGCGTGTCGAGCGCGCGTGTAACGGCCGGTTTGGCAATATCCAGACTCTCAGCCAACCCGCGCACCGTATGCGGCCCTCGGGTCAGAGATACATTCATCAATATCGCTTGCTGGCGCGCCGACAAATCAGGCAAATCTGAGCGCACGCAGAGATTTATGGTCCGTCGCCACAGTTCCAGTGCTTGCCGCTCGCTTAATGCCATAATCCAAACCTCACTCTGAGCCGCAGAATCAAGTGATTTGCGCCTATGGGCAAGCGCGAAATGTGTTAGCTAACATAACGCTTTTGTAACATTGACCACATGGCGCGCAGGCCGCAGGCGGCAGCGCCCGCGGGACGCCCAAATTTTGCCTCTCGCCAAGCCCAAACATCCAAATGCACCCAGCTTTTAGCGCCAACAAATGTGCGTAAAAACAATGCAGCCGTTATCGAACCGCCCATACTGGAGCCAGAATTTACAATATCGGCGACCGGGCTTTTCAAATAGCCAAGATAAGGTGACCAGAGCGGCATGCGCCAAGCCGGGTCGCCGCTGCTGCTTGCGCCCGCCTGTATGCCTGCTGCGACAGTCTCATCATCGGTATAGAATGGCGCAAGGTCTGGCCCCAATGCGACCCGCGCCGCGCCGGTCAGCGTGGCGAAATCAATCAGCAAATCAGGGTCACTCTCGCTGGCCCGTGCCAGCGCATCGCCTAAGATCAAGCGGCCTTCAGCATCGGTATTGTCGATCTCAACAGAAATGCCTTTGCGGCTAGCGATAATATCTCCCGGCCGAAAAGAATTGCCGGAAATCGCGTTTTCCACGGTCGGAATATAAAGCTTCAACCGAACCGGAAGCCCAGCACCCATGACCAAGCGCGCCAGCGCAATCGCATGCGCTGCCCCGCCCATATCCTTTTTCATGATGCGCATATAATTACCGGTCTTGATATTCAGCCCGCCGCTATCAAAAGAAACCCCCTTACCAACAATCGCTAGCTCTGGATGGCCCTCATCACCCCAGCTTAGCTCGACAAAGCGCGGCGGAATGGTCGCAGCCCGGCCAACGGCATGCACCATCGGATAGTTTTCCTTGAGCAGATCATCCCCAACAATTGAAGACACATCTGCATCATACTCTGCCGCCATATCGCGAATAACCGCCTCAATCGCATCTGGCCCCATATCGTCAGGCGGCGTGTTCACAAGATCACGCAACATGTGCACGGCCCCGGCTTCTTGCACGATATCGTCTATATTCTGATCAGCAGGCGTAACCAATTTTGGCGGCTTGCCCTTTGCGCTCAAATAGCGGTCGAAGCGATATGCGCCATCTACCCACCCTGCCGCGATCCATGGAAATGGCCAGTCATCAGGCTTTCTAATCACGACATAATCGCCGCCTGCCAGCTTTGCACTGATGCTGGCAACCGTTAATGGATTGCGTTGATCTCCAAGACCAGCGACGACAATGGAAAGATGTCCAGCTTCATTTGGAATGAGCACCGTTTGCCCCATTTGGCCGGTAAAGCCCTGCGCGCGTGCAAATCGCGCAACAGTATCTGGCAGTTTTTTGATTTCTGTCTCGGCCTCAGCGCTGGTGAACAGATAAAGATGGGCCGGACTTAGGGCTTCTAAAATCAGAGCTGGGTACATGAAAAGACGTGTCCTTGATTGGTTAATGAAAA
>CAZXTI010000094.1:0-6523 GCA_964643565.1 uncultured Hyphomonas sp.
GACGAGGTTTGCCATGCGGCAGGTTGGCCAGCGTCCGGTGATGACAAGGGCTTGGGTTTCGCCAACGAAATAGGGCGCCATGCAATAATGCGCGTCCGCTGCGGCCCAGCCCATATCTTCCGGCGTGGCAGGCTGCGGGAAGGTGTTCGGCTGAAACGAGACAAAGCTTGGCGGTGTGCCGCCTTGTCCGAAGGGCGGACGGCCAAGTGTGCGCGAGCGCATAAAGGTGCTGACGCGGGCAATTCCGGCGGCAATGCTCTCATCGGTTGGGTAGGGGCGGGTCGGCGCAGGGCTGACGCGCTCAATCACCCATTCAGGGCTTTTCGCCGGGTTTGCGCCAGCCGGCACCACGTCCTCAAAATAGTGGCGCGTGGTCACGCGTGATGCGCCTTCTGGCATGGCGAGCCAGCCGCGCGGACGCTCAGCCCCGCCAAGCCACAGTTCAAAGCTGCCGTCTTCTGCAATGTCGAAGTCCTCATCATTGAGCACGGCCAGCGTCTTGGATGACATCGCGCCGCCTTCCATGCCTTCCTCGATCGTGATCGAGACATAGACCGCGCCTTTCATCTTGCCGCGTATGACATATTCATGCTCCGGGCTGATCGCGGCGTCATAATAAACGCCGTCCGGATTATCACCGATATATTTGCGGTCGGGGGTGAACATCTCCGTCATGCGCGGATAGGCCGGGTCAGCTTCCATATTGCCGACAAGGGCGCCTTCCAGCATGTGCATCATCGTGCGGTGGGCGAGGGAGACTTCCATCTCATTTCGCAGGTTCCACTCATCGCTTGCCCAGCGGGTGCGCACTTCGGTTAGGGTCGCGATCAGCTCATCGAGGGCTGCGCCGGTTTTGGTGTCCATCGTGTGGTTAGCTTTCTTTTTTCTTGCGCGGGGGCGTCATGAAGAAGAGGTTTGAGGTTTCCATATGTTCAGCATAGCCTGGGCGCTTGGCCGCTGAGCGACGATCCATCCAAGGGCATGAGACGAAGAGGAACAAGATCAGCATGGCGAGCCAGCCAATGCCCGTCCACCAATTCTCAACGCCCGCAGACATCGCAAACAGCCAGAGCGAGAACCACATGGCTACTTCGCCGAAATAGTTCGGGTGGCGCGACCAAGCCCACAGGCCTTCAGTGTAGAAGGCTTGGTTGGTTTCATTGGCTTGCTTCTTGAAGCGGAAGTTTCGCATTTGCCCATCTGCGAAGAGCTGGATGGTTGCTGCGCCAATGCCGATGATGAAGGCAATAATGTCCAGCGCGAGGATGGATTCGCCGTTTCCAGCCAGTACAGGCCATAGCGGTAGCATGCCAAGGAAGACGAGGATGGTGGGGAATAGATTGATGCCCATCAGATTTGCGACGAGCAGATAGGTTTTTGGGTTGTCTGCGCGCATCTCCTGGTAGCGCCAGTCTTCATGGTGCAAGCCCGGCCAGTCGCGCGCCCAGTTTGAGGTCAACCGGATCGCCCACCAGAGGACAACAAGGAACATCATGACGCGCCCGGGATCCATGTCGAAGCCGGTTAGCGACCACCAGAACACGGCGACAGCAGGCGGGATCACCGACCAATACGGGTCATAGAGGCTTGCATTCATGAGGTTTGCCCCAACCGCCCAGATAATCACCGTGGCGAAAAGGTCAGCCACAAGCGTGCCCCAAAATGGCCCCAACCCTTCAGCAAATGAATACGCACCCAGCGCGCCAATACCGGCCAAAAAATAGGCCGCAGTTACAATTAATAGTGAACGGGACTTGCCATAAAACTTATTTTTGGTCAGGTGCGGGTTCATGCGTTTCTCCAAAAAGGGTCTATCATGACGGAAACTGGAAATAAGGGGCGGTTTAAGAATCCCGTCGAGGCTGTCCTAGTAGGTACAAAAGAACGCGCACGTGTAAAGCCAAACACGCGGCCGATCAATGATTCGGACCGCCTCGACGGTAAAATCTGCCTCATTACGGGGGCCAATTCCGGCGTTGGTTGGGGCGTTGCAAAGCTCTGGGCAGCGCGCGGCGCGACGATTATTATGGCCTGCCGGACGCTTGTGCCAGACCGGGCCGCCGAGCTACGTGAGCTGTCGGGCAACCCGAATATCCACCTTTATGAGCTGGACTTAGGCGATTTTGACAAGATCGACGCCTTTGTCGACAAGCTCAAAGCCGATGACATCCGCCTCGACGTGTCCTTGTTCAATGCAGGCGGCGGGGCGGCGGTGGCACGAAAGTCCAGCGAAGGCTTGGATGAGCTGTTCCATGTCAATTATCTTTCCAAATTCTACATGGTGAACCGGCTGCTGGCTGAGGGTGTTATCCCCAACACCACGGTTGCCGGAAACCGCAAGGAGGGCGATTCCGTCCACCGGATGATGTTCACTTCCTCAGACAGTCATCGCGGCGCACAGGAGATTAATTTCGAAACGCTTGGCGATTTTTACGAATATGGCGCGAAGGGCGGCATCGCGAACTATTCCTATTACAAGCTCGTGCTGAATACATTTGCGATGGAGCTGTCGCGTCGGCTCAATGGTAATCTGGAGCCTGCTGATGTGTCCGTCTTCCCGATCTGTCCGGGGCCTGTGAATACCAATATTATCCGCAACGCGCCGCTGGCTTTGCGCTTGGTGCTGGGCGCTGTGTTCAAGCTGACATTCCAGTCGCCGGAAAAAGCCGCCCCGCCATTCCTATATCTCGCCGCCGCGCCAGAGGCTGAAGGACGCACGGGCGTTTACATGCATATGAGCACCGAAAAACGTATGGATGAGAAATGTTATGACACAGAGGCCGGACCAGCCCTGTGGAAAAAATCAGTCAGCATCCTGAACAAGATAGGCCGTCCACTGAATTAAGGCCGCGCAGACGCAAGGACCGCGTAGCAAGCCTGCTGATGTCGGCGTGTGTGCCTAAGCCTGTTCGTATTGTCCGGAACAAACGATCTTGCCGGGTGCGCGCAAAGTGTCTTATAATCGATATATAGTTGGGGCGTCGGCGCGAAGAGCGCGGCGCCGTCTAATCGCTGCGGCAAGAAGGTGTCGCTGGCGATAGAAGGGGATGGGGCAAGATCACATGAGTAAAGATTCGCTAGAGATGGAGGCTATGGCGCTCTTGTCGCAAGCGCTCGATCAAGCTTCAACGGAGCGCGAAGCGTGGGTGCGCCAAGCCTGCGAGGGGAACTCTGCGCTCTATGAGCGGATTATGTCCCTGCTTGCGGCTGATCGTGGCCATGATGCGATCATGCGCACGGGCGGAGCCGGAAAGGAGAGCGGCGAGGCGGACGCGCCGGAACGTGTGGGGGCGTATCAAATCGAAAGATTGATCGGTCAAGGCGGCATGGGGGCGGTATATGAAGGCAAGCGTATTACCGATAATTTTGAGCACCGCGTCGCCATAAAAATTGTACGCCCGGGCGCGCTCTCTGATGTTTTGACTGAGCGATTTGAGCGTGAGCGGCAGATATTGGCATCGCTAAATCATCGAAATATTGCGAACCTGTTTGACGGCGGGCAGATGGATGACGGTGCGCCATATATCGTCATGGAGTATGTCGACGGCAAGCCGATGACCGAATGGGCTGAGGCAAACGCGCTCGCATTGGATGATCGTTTATGGCTGTTTAGTGATCTGTGTGGGGCGGTGCGTTATGCGCACCAAAACTTGATCATCCATCGTGACATTACGCCATCAAACGTGTTGGTTGACGGTAAGGGCGTGGTGAAACTAATTGATTTTGGCATCGCGAAACCACAGACAATAAGCGCGCCGGACGTTGGCGAGGGGGCTAGTTCTTTGTCTGGCTTGAGCTTTACGCCGGGATATGCTGCGCCGGAGCGCTCCAAGGGTGCTGCGCCGAATACGCTGTCTGATGTTTTTTCACTGGGGAAAATTCTGGAAGCGCTCGTAAAAGACGTTGCGCGCAATCGCGATATTGATGCGATTATCAAATGTGCTTGCGCGCGAGACCCCGGCGCCCGCTACGCTTCAGTCGACGCGCTACTCGAGGATGTGCAGAATTTACGCGGGGGATATGGCGTTGATGCGCGTCAGGGCGGTGTGTTTTATCGTCTTGGAAAGTTTATAAAGAGGCGTGCGCTGTGGGTCTCACTGGGCGCGGCCGCAATGGTCTTTCTTGTCGGGTCGCTGATTACCGTTACCGGACTTTACAATGCAGCAGAGCTTAACCGGAAGGCTGCTGATAAGCGCTTCAATGAGGCCCGCGAGATGGCGAACTTCATGCTGTTCGATCTTTACGACGAATTGGCACCTGTCTCCGGTAATAGCGCAGCGCTGCAAGTCATGGCCGATCGTGCGCGGCGATATTTGGATGATCTTTCGCAATCGTCCCGGTCGGAGGCGTCATTGGAGCTGGAAACGATAAAAGGTTACCATCGGCTCGCAAATATTGAGGGGAACCCGATTGGCTTAAACCTTGGGCGTAGGGATCGCGCCGATGCGATGCTGACAATAGCTGACGAGCGCCTTTCAGTATTGGGCGAAGCTTTGCCGGATGATGCGGATGTTATCCGAGAACTGGCAAGGCTCAATTTCTCACAATCGGTATATGCTTATATCGCGAAAGACGACAGTGAGCTGAGTATCGAATACGCACAGCGAAGTGTCGATCATTTTGATCGGCTCATCGCGTTGGATGCTGCAGGCCTTGAAGATCATATCTGGCGTTTAGGAGCGCAGCAAATGATAGCCAAGCCCCTGATTTGGATCGGCCGAAGCGGCGAGGCCGTCACGCGCTATCATGAGCTTGAGACCGAGATGCTCGCTCTGGAAGCCAAGCACCCTGAGGATGCCGAGGTTGAATATACGGTCGCCACTTTTTATACGGATTTTGCAGAAGTATCGAGTTGGCACGTCTATCTGGAAGGTGCGCCGGCGGACACAATGATACGTGTTGCGGACGAAGGCGTCGCTCGCATTGAGGCGGTAGTTGCGCGGGATGAGGAAAGTATCGGCTACCGCAGATCAAGAGCGATGGCTTATATCCGACGTGCTGCCATTATGAGTGATATTGAGAGGTTTGAGCAAGCCATCAAAGACTTGCAGATCGCGCGTCAGATCGCTGTTGAATTGAATATGGAAGACCCCGATAGCAAATCAATAGAACTTTTGTTCTCCGCGATCGATAGCCAGTTGATGTCGGATCTGGCGTCGACTGAAAGATACGCCGAGGCCATCGAAGTGGGCGAGGGAATGCTTGCGCAGGCTGCTCGCAATTATCAATCTGAGCCTGAAAATCCGGGGTATTGGCGCACCTATTTTCTCAAAAATCAAATGGTGGGCGAGACGTATCTCTCCGCCGGCGATTTTGTTCGCGCTTGCGCCAATTTTATAGAGGCGGCGGAGGTTGGCGCGCGCTTTGATGATGAAATCGGCATCAGTGAGGCAGATCGCCAAAATGCCTATGATGACTTATTGCTTGAAGCTGCAGCTTGCCGGGATGGCACCATCTCGGAGTTCGAACTCCAGTAAGTCTTGGCCTAGAACGCAGTCATCTTACGCCTATCAAATTGACATCCTTCATGGAGATATGTTGAGAAGCGTGATGCCAGAAGTTGAAAAAGACCAAGTGATTTACGCCATTGGCGATGTGCATGGCGAAGCAGGACGGCTTCGGCAACTGCACAAGTTCATCTTTGAGCGGCATGCATTGAGACAGCCGGAAAAATCGATACTCATTGTTCATTTGGGTGACTATGTAGACCGTGGGGATGATAGCGCCGGCGTGATTGACGCGATCATGCAGCTTGAGGCCCGAGAGGATGTGTCATGCGTTAGTCTGCGAGGCAATCATGAGGAGATGATGCTGGATGGCGTAAGGGATGCTTTTCCAACGGCGTATGATAACTGGCTGATCAATGGCGGCGAGCAAACGATGGAGAGCTATCGGTTGCGGGGCCAGAATACGGTGCCTGATGAGCATATCGCTTGGCTGGAATCTTGTCCGCCAATTCATGTTGAAAGCCATCGAAAGATGATTTTCGTCCATGCCGGTATCCGGCCCGACGCGTATCCGAATGAGCCCGAAGCGACATATCTTTGGACGCGGTCGCGGCGGTTTTTCGATGTTGAATGCTGGGATAATCCGAGCCTTGATGGTTGGACCATCGTTCATGGCCACACGCCCACAGATGACTTCTATCCAGAAGAGCGTAGAGCCTCAGCACGGCGGATAAATATTGATACAGGCGCGGTTTTTGGCGGACGTCTAACGGCTGCAATCTTTGAGGCGGGCGAAGCGGTGCGCTATATGTATGTCTAGTCTAGGAGTGGCCTATTGCAGCTTGCATCGCATCGAGCAGCCACGCCCTTGCCACACGCCACTGGCGCTTCACTGTTGAGGGTGAGGTGCCCGTCACTTCAGCAATTTCTTCAAGTGTCATCGCGCCGAAATATCTAAGCTCGACAATGTTTGCCTTTTCTGGGTCGATGACAGCCAAGCGAATAAGTGACTTTTCGAGAGCATCTAAATCCAGCCTTTGGGCACCGCCTTCAAAGCGGGTAAGGAGTGTAACGCG
>CAZXTI010000095.1:0-6479 GCA_964643565.1 uncultured Hyphomonas sp.
AGCAAACGCACCCATAACCAAAAATTGTTCAGCTGAAGCCATCCTGAATTCTCCCTATCCAAGCTGAATACTAACCTGATATGCATATCATTCGCTTAAGATGAGAACTGAAGTTGACCATTCCTATTTACCGGCGGTTAAAAATTAAATGACGAGTATCTCAATCTATGAAGGAGGCTGCCATTGCGGGGCGGTGCGGTTTGCGGTGGCGCTGCCTGAGGCGATTGAGGTGGAGGAGTGCAATTGCTCGATCTGCGCTAAATCTGGCAATGTGCACGTTATTGTTCCGGCGAGCCGGTTTACGCTTTTGCAGGGCGAGGAGATGCTGACTCGCTACACATTCAACACGGGCGCGGCGCAGCATTTGTTCTGCAAAATCTGCGGCGTGAAGAGTTATTACATCCCGCGCTCTAATCCTGATGGGGTTGCGGTGACGTGGCGATGCCTTGATGCGTGGGAGGCGTTTGAGGTCACGGTAAATGCGTTTGACGGGCAGAATTGGGAAGCCAATGCGGGGACGCTGGCTGACAAGTCGAAGGACTAGACAGCAGGGCGATCCACCTCGCCTATGCGCTGCGCAAAGAGCGAAGCGATCGCAGATTTTACCTCTGAGAGCGATGTGACGAGGCCGTCAAATGTGTCAGCATTGCCAGCCTGTACAAGCTTATCCTTCAGGCCCATTGAAATGGTTTCTGGATTGATATGTCCGGGCAAAGCGAGGCGCTGAACTTGCTGGAGCGATGAGATAAGCTTGTAGCCACGCAACAGGGTTTCGGCTTCATCGGCGGTGAACTGCCCTGCACTTTCCAGCAAATTTATCGCGCTTGGCACATGCGGCGCGGCCGCGCTTTTGTCTGCGGGTGAAAGCAAGGCGTGCTGGATGATAAATTCCAGATCGACGAGGGCACCCGTCCCAAGTTTCAAATCCCAAAACCCCTCGCCCGGCTTTTCCTTCGCTAACCTTTGGCGCATCTCCAGAACGTCCTGGCGCAGCGTGACTGCGTCGCGTGGCTGAGAAAATATCACTTCGCAAGCCGCCATAACGCGTTCGCCCAACCCATTTCTGTCAGCGATAGGGCGGAGCCGCGTGAGCGCCATTGCTTCCCATGTCCACGCTTTCTCGCGGTAGTACGCATCGAAGCTGGATAGGCGCACAGCGACCGGCCCGGAATGTCCGGATGGCCGCAACCGCATATCGACCTCATAAAGACTGCCTTCAGCGGTTGGGGCAGACAGCGCCGTGATCAACCGTTTTGTAAACCGGGCAAACCATTGGCTTGAAGCGTCGCTATCGCTTGGCGCGTATAACACCATCAGATCGAGGTCGGAGGCGGCGGTCATGGCCTGCCCGCCTAGCCGCCCGAGCGCTGCCACACACCAATCTCCCGGGGGAGGACCGAACTGGCGATGACACTCTGCCTCCGCTGCGCTTGCCATGGCTTGAATGGTCCAGTCCGCTAGATCAGAAAAAGCTCGTGCGGAGTCACCCGCGGCAACGCGGCCATGCAGCAAATCATGACCAAGCAAAAAGGCTTGATCGCGCACATAAAGCCGGGCCGTGTCCATTGCGGTTTCAAAATCAGCATCGCTGGATATATCGGGCCGGGTTATCAGGGCGCGTTGAATCAGGGCTTCTAAAAGGTGGGGTTTACGCCCAAGCATGCCGCCAATGCGCGGCGCCAAAGCCAGCGTTGTAATAAGATCCTGCCGCAAACCATCTTCGGCCTGTAGCATGGACAAAGCCTGAACACCGGAGGGGAGTGTTTCAAAGAAAGAGCAGAAGTGGCCAAAGGCGCGGTCCGCTTCGCCCGTTTGCCCCATCTCATATAGCAAGGATGGCAATATCGCGGTCAGCACTTGGCGGCCACGCGCAGATTTCGTCGCTGGGGTGTATCCTCGATGCCAACGGCGGATTGTCGCGATGATGTCGGCTGGATTTGAAAAGCCAAACCCGGAAAGGGTTTTAACCGTTCCGGGGTCATCATCAACGCCAGTAAAGACAAGGTTGCCGTATCTGTTTTCTGTCTCACTCTGCTCGCCCTTATTGAACAAGGCGCGATATGTGTCGTGCACACTAAGGCGGAGCGTTTTTACGGCGTCGTCAAACTTGCCCAAGTCGGTGATGCCGCACAAAGCCGCAACAGCGCTGCGCGCCTGATCATCGGCTGGCAAAGTATGTGTTTGTTCGTCTTGGCGCATTTGAATGCGGTGTTCGATTTGGCGAAGCGTCTTGTAAGCTGCGCCCAGTTCTTCGGCGACGGTCTCAGCGACAACGCCGCGCACCTGCAAAGCGTTCAATGCACCCAGCGTGTCCGGGGCCCGCAAATCCCGGTCGCGGCCACCAAGGATAAGCTGCTGGGTTTGCGCGAAAAACTCAATCTCACGAATACCGCCCGCGCCAAGTTTGACATCCGGGTTTGTTCGCTCAAGTCGCGCCCGATCAGCTGACGCATTGATCATGGCCTTGATGGCTTGAATATCGTTGATGGTCCAATAGTCTAAGTGTTGACGCCATACAAAGCGTTTCATCGTGGTCAGAAAATCATCGGCGGCTTGTAAATCGCCTGCAAATGGGCGCGCTTTGATCCAAACCATACGCTCCCAGTTTTGTCCCACGCTTTCATAATAATGCTCAGCCATGCGCGTCGAGACGGCGACAGGGGTCGAGCGTGGGTCGGGACGCAATCGCAGGTCCGTGCGCACGACATAACCATCGCCGGTCACAGTATCGAGCAGTTTGACCATATGTTTGATAATGCGCGCAGCAGCGTCGCCGGGGCTGCGGTCACCACCATCGAATATATCGGGGTCGTAAAAGGCAGCGATATCGATGTCGCTGGAATAGTTCAGCTCATGTGCGCCCATTTTGCCAAGTGCGATAAGGAACAAGCCTTTGTGTGAGAGGCCCGCAGCGTTCAACGCGAAGCCCAGCGCGGCGCGGCAGGCCGCATCGGCAAAGTCGCTTATCGCCGCGGTTAGCTGCATCACAGGCCAAGCCCCGGCAAGGTCAGCGGCTGCAAGACAGAGATGTGTTTGCTGCTTTGCAGACCGTAGCTCGCGCATGGCTTCCGCTTCGGTCAGTTCCGAAAGGGTCGCCAAGGGTGCCTGCACATCCTTCAGCACAGAGGCAACCGATGCGCTTTCCAGCGCCGCCATGGTTTGCGGATAACGCGTTATAAGGCGGTCCAGATACGGGGCATGTTCGCGCGCATGCGCCAGCGCATTTGCGGGCGCGCTATCCAGAGGGGACACCCAGGCGGCCATTAGCTGCGTGGTAAGCGCAGGGTTGCGCTGAGCCCCGGATTGTCCGCCGCGCCGCTGCCATCACTCAGCTGGAACGTGCCCTTGTGCACATCCGCAACGGCGGCAACGAGCGCAAGACCAAGGCCCGAGCCGGGCTCTGAGCGGCTTGCTTCAAGGCGAACGAAGCGGTCAATCACGCGGTTACGGTCGCCAGCCGGGATGCCCGGACCATTATCTATCACGCGAATGACAATCATGTTTTCGCGGCCCCGCGCGGCTTCAAGCTGAATCTTGCCGCCTTGCGGTGTGTATTTGATCGCATTGTCGATGAGATTTGAAATTGCTTGCGCGATCATTTCGCGCTCGCCCAGAACCACTAAATTACGTCCAATCGCATGATTGAAAGATAAGCCAGCTTCCTCGCAGGCTGGTTCAAACAATTCTGCGATTTCGGTGAGGAGCGTGGTCACATCCGTTTGTTCCATGGTTGCGCCGCGCCCACCTTCCAAGCGCGAAAGCCGTAATATGGCATTGAAGGTTGCCAGCACGCCGTCCACCTCGCCTAGCGTTTTTTCCAGCGTCTCTTCAGCCAAATCCTGTGTCATCGGCTCGGCGAGTGTCGACTCCAAGCGATTGCGTAACCGTGTAAGGGGGGAGCGCAAATCGTGTGCAATCGCATCTCCGACATGGCGAGAAGAGCCCATCAATTGTTCGATACGCGACAGCATCGCATTCAATTGTTCAGCCAAGCGATCAAACTCATCGCCTGACCCGACCACTGGTGCGCGCCTTGAAAGGTCGCCAGCCATCACGCCTTCAGCAGTTTTTGTAAGCTGGTCAGCCCGGCGCGCGGCCGATCTGGAAATAATGATGCCCCCGATGAGCGACATAAGTAGGCCAATGGGGGCAGCCGTGTAGACCGCATAGGTAATGCGCGGCAGAACACCAAGGAATTCCTGAACATCATAGGCCACGAAAATCGTCGTGCCATCGGGCAAGACAGATGCGCGTCCTTCAGCAGGACGCACTTCGATTGTTTCATCAGGTTGTGGAAATTCGATCTCCAAGCGGACTTGCTGATTGGTGCCTTCGGGTAGACTTTGCAGGCCTGAAAGTTGACCGGCAATTTTTCTCCCTTCGGCATCTTTCAGGAGATAGAGGAATTGGCGTGATCCGCTGCCGGGCAGCGAGGCTGTCGAGCGCTCATATACAGACCGCCTTAGCTGAACGAGGCGGCCTTCTTCATAAACTTGAAGTAGCTCAGCCATCTCTGCATCAAGACTGGCATCCGCTTCGGAAGCAACGAATACAACCGTTGCCGAATAGAGATAAACGAGGAGCCCAATCACAAACAGGGTGAAAAGCACCGAGTGGAGCAAGGCCAACCTGAACGTGGTTGTGCGTATCAGGCTGGGCAGGACAAGCTTCATGCCTGCAAGCGATAGCCTGCACCGCGGACTGTGTGAAGTAGCGCCTCGTCGAAATCCTTGTCAATCTTGCCGCGAAGCCGAGAGATATGGACATCGATCACATTGGTTTGCGGGTCGAAATGATAATCCCAGACTTTCTCCAGAAGCATGGTCCGCGTCACAACTTGTCCAGCATGGCGCATCAGATATTCCAGCAGGCGAAATTCACGCGGCTGGAGATCGATCTTTTGCCCATCACGTGTGACTTTACGGCTCAGCAGATCCATTTCCAGGTCGCCAGCTTTCAGATTGGTGATGGGTGTTTCGCTAACTTGCCGACGCCCAAGGGCCTCAACACGGGCAACCAGCTCGGCAGGGGCGAACGGCTTGACCAGATAGTCATCGCCGCCAGCTTGCAAGCCTTCAACGCGGTGATCGACATCGCCAAGCGCAGACAGGAATAATGCAGGCGACGCGCCGCCGCCATCACGAAATTCCCGAACGAGTGTAAGCCCGTCCTTTTCTGGCAACATACGGTCGACGACGAGCGCATCAAACTCTTTCGCGCGCGCAAGCTGTAGCCCCGCATCACCGCGGTGCGCTGTCTCGACAACATGCCCGGCCTCAACCAACACTTTCGACACGAAGGATGCCATATCGACATCATCTTCAATAATCAGAATATTCATATTCTGAGCCTTCTTTTACGACTGAGCAGGGTTATTCGTCTTCTTCTTCGGAAATATCGACCGTGGCGAAACTCGTACCGCGCGTCGTCTGAACGGTGATAAGTACTTTATCCTTATTTGCTTTACGTGCTGTATCGATGATCGCGTTGAGCTGGTCGGCAGACTCAACCGGGCGACCGTTCACCTCAAGAATGGCAAAGCCTGCAATGACCGCAGCAGCAAATGGGCTGGAGCGTTCAACATCTTCAATAAAAAGGCCTTTGTCATCATCATTGAGGCCAAGCGCTTCACGGTGATCATCATCCAGCTTGCTGAGGGCAACGCCAAGCACCTTATCGGCGTTCTCCTTTGTCTCATCATCGCTTTCTTCAGGGCCCTCAAACGCTTCTCTTGGGGCATTAATGTCCTTCGGACGCTCACCAACTTTGACATTGATAACCCGGCGCGTGCCTTGGCGCAGAACAACAAATTCATTATTTGAATCGACCCGTAGCTTTGCAACCAAACGGGTAAGGTTGGTTGCATCTTCAATGTCACGCTTGTTCAGCTGAATGATAACGTCATTGCGTTTGATGCCAGCACGGTCTGCGGGGCTGTCATTTGTCACCATAGCGACCATTGCACCTTGGCCATCTTCGATATCCAACGCATCAGCCATATCAGGGCGCAAATCACTGATTTGCACGCCAAGCCAACCGCGCCGGACTTCGCCGTTCTCAATCAAATCCTTGGTAATGTCGGCAGCAAGGCTAGAGGGAATAGCAAAGCCAATCCCAACTGATCCACCAGATGGCGACAAGATTTGTGTGTTCACACCGATCACGCGTCCATTCAGGTCAAATGTTGGCCCGCCTGAGTTGCCTCGGTTGATCGACGCATCAATCTGCAAGAAGTTTGTGTAAGGGGAGTCGCCGCCAAGATCGCGGCCATCTGCAGATACGATCCCGGCTGTGGCAGTGCCGCCAAGACCGAAAGGGTTTCCGAGGGCAACAACCCAATCGCCAACACGTGTCTTATCCGTGCGCTCAAACTCAACATAAGGGAAGCGGCGCGTTTCTAGCACACGAACGACAGCCAAATCTGTTTCAGGATCAGTACCGACAAGTTCAGCTTCAAGCTCTGTTCCATCGCTTAAAAC
>CAZXTI010000096.1:0-6325 GCA_964643565.1 uncultured Hyphomonas sp.
AATGTCAGGTCGGTCCGGACACCGCTTTATCCTGAGAGAAGAGCGAGCAATATAGAGTGGCGGGGGAAGGTGTTGGATAAGTTTATCCCGTCTAACAAGAATGTAATCGGCGTGTTTATTCCCTATTCAGCAAATCGGGGTCATGATTGGATTTTCTCGTATCGTATTTGTGAGGCCCTGCGCGATGTCTTATCGCTTTTTCATTGTTTTTATTTCTCTTTTCTTCCTATTTACGCAAATTGCGCAGGCCGAACCGATTGATTATGAACGCCTGAAAGACCGGCTGGAGCGGCTCGTGATCAAGCCGGAAATGGTCGGATTGGCTGTTGCTGTGGTGGAAAACGGTGATGTCACGTTTGCTGAAGGCTTTGGCGAAACGCATATTGATGGTCTTCCGGTTACGCCGGATACGGTGTTTCGCTGGGCGTCTTTGTCGAAGGGTGTTGCCTCAAGTGTGGCCGGGCAATTGGCCGAGGATGAGTTGCTCGCCTTTGATGACATTGTTGGCGACTATAACACCACGCTGCGCTTGCCGGGCGCGGGTCACACCAGGGCGAGCCTTGGCGATGTCCTCTCCCATCAGCTTGGCATTGTGCCGAACGCTTATGATGGACGCCTTGAGGATGGACGCGACCCGAAGGAGATACGGCTTAGCTTGGGCAAGCTGAAATCGACTTGCACGCTTGGCGATTGTCACACCTATCAGAATGTCGCTTTTGATGCGATCAGCGAAGTGGTCGAGACGATTTCCAGCCGTCCGTATGCGGCGCAGGTGAAGGATCGCTTATTTGACCGGCTTGGCATGACGAGCGCGAGCTTGACGCAGGCTGGCTTGAAGGCGTCTGGAAACTGGGCCCGCCCCTATCGCAAGCTGCGCCGCGAGGCGCGCCCGAAGCTACAGAGGGTGAATGATAATTATTACAATGTGCCAGCGGCAGGCGGGGTGAACTCGTCCATTCTGGATCTGGCTGAATATATGCGCGCGCAAATGGGGCTGCGCACGGATGTTTTGTCACAAGAGCTGCTGGATGAAATTCATGCGCCGCGCGTGCGGGCTTTGCGTGATCAGCGCGGCCAGAATGTCAGCTATGGCGGGCAGATGAAAAATTCGAGCTATGGTTATGGCTGGCGCTCTTATGTCTATTCTGGCGGGCACAAAGTTGTTGGTCATCGCGGCGCCGTGCTTGGCTATCGGGCGCTGATCCTGTTTGATCCGGCGCGGAATACAGGCGTTGTGGCGCTGTGGAATTCCAATTCGCGCAAGCCTGTCGGTATTCAACTTGAGGTGATGGATATGGTCTATGGCTTGCCGCAAAAGGACTGGATCGGGCTGGACGCGGCGACAGGCGATGCGGCGGCCGGGAAATAACCGCTAGGCTTGCTCGCTATTGGGCAGCGGCTTTCCGGGCAGACCGATCTTGTAGAGGCCTTTGAATTTGTCCGGGTCTTCAACCGGACGGCCCTTGCGATAGATGGTGATATGGCCGGACTTCATCAGGCGGATCGCCTCGGCGCGCACATCATTGAGCACTTTTTGCCATTTCAGTTCGCTGACCTCTTGGGCCGCTTTGGAGGGCGGGAACACACCGCCGACACCGGCCTCTTCGGCGAGCATCAGAATGGCTTCGCGCACAGGATTTGGCGGCGGTTTTTTGGGCTTTTTAGCGCTGTTGTTTTCAATATCGTCAGTCATGCCTCTGGCTCTAGCCTTCTATCGCCGCATAAGCAAGCTGTTGGAACTGGGTGCGGATGGGATAGGACGAGCTAGGCACAAGCTGGGTCATCTGGATGGCGATGATTTGTTCGATCGGGTCAATCCAGAAATAGGTCGAGGCGAGCCCGCCCCATGCGAAGGTGCCCTCAGACCCCGGCTGGCCGAAGGCGGTGAGATCCTGCAGGACGCTGCCGAGGAGACAGAAGCCATTGCCGTGCATGCGGCCCTCGGCAAAGGTTTTGTCGCCCATGTCGAGAATGGTCTTGCCGCCTGGCAAATGATTGGCGGTCATGAACTCAATCGTTTTGGGGCTGAGGATACGCGCGCCGCCAAATTCGCCGCCGCCGAGCAGCATCAGGCAGAAGCGGTGATAGTCATGCAAGGTGGAGACGAGGCCGCCGCCTGCATTGAGTAGCTTTGGCTGGCGGGTGTACATTTTGCTGGCTGCGCCCGCGCCGTCATAGAGCACGGTGTCGCCGGTTTTTGCGTCTTTAGCATAGCAGGCGGGGAAGCGGGAAAGCTTGTCTTCGGGGACGAAAAATCCCGTGTCGGTCATGCCGAGGGGCGCGAAGATGCGCTCGCGGAAGAATGCATCGAGGCTCTGGCCTGACACTTCTTCAACGATTGCGCCGAGGACATCTATGGAGTGACCATAATTGAAGCGTTCGCCGGGCGAGAAGACGAGCGGCAGGCCAGCGATGCGCCGCGCCATATCGCGCAGGTTCCCCTTCTCTGCGCCCAGTAATTCCTTGCGGTAGATCGCGTCCACCTCGTGCTGCATGAGGAAGCCATAGGTAATGCCGGAGGTGTGGGTGAAGAGGTCGAGCACGGTCATGGGGCGGTTTGGCGCGCGCAGTTTTGGCGCGTCGGGCGTGCCGCTATCCCAGACTTTCACGTCGGCAAATTCTGGCAGATAGCGCGAAACGGGGTGTTCGAGGCGGAGCTTGCCCTCTTCGAACAGCATCATCGCGGCCACAGCAGTGATCGGCTTGGTCATCGAATAGATGCGGTAGATCGTGTCTTCGGTGATCGCCTCAGCGCCGCCCATCTCCATGCTGCCCTGCAAAGCCAGATGCGCGACCTCGCCGCCCCGGCTGATCAGCGTTGCCATATGGGGCAGCTTGCCCGCGTCAATATAGGACTGGAAGAAGGCCGGAATGCGCGCAAGGCGCGTCGCGGAAAGGCCGAGCTCAGCGGGGTTGGTGGTCGTCATTGAATGCCTTTTACTATTCATCTAGGCCCGACATATCGGACAATTTACCCTCAGGCATTTTCTGGGCCGTCAGCAGCGCAGTGTCAATTTACCCACAACATGTTGCTGCGTTCGTGAACACATTTGAGACAAGAGCAAGGTTCGACGACTGGCCTAGCGCGCGCCGCTTGTAAGCCTCATTGCGCAGGTTCCATGATGCGGCCCATGAAGAGGATCATTCCGGTTTTATTGTCCTTTATCAAGAATAGAAAAGGATGGTCTGCGAAGAAGGGAATTGGCGGTGGTGGTGGTGGCCCCACACGCGCGCTTGTTATAGCAACACTTGCAATCGCTGTCGCCGCAGCCGCTTCCGTGCCTTTTTCATCGACTTCCAGAAATGTTTGATGAACGACTTCTCCGATTTTCAAAGGATAGCCATCTGGCTGGCGTTCGGCGCGAACGGCCGCTGAGAAGTCAGCCGCATTTGATAGTGCCCTTGTCATCCCCAAATTGGGCAGGATCTTCTCGCTGACCATCGGGTATCTCGTCCTCAGTTTTAGCTTGGGGAATTTAAGGTCGACTTCGACCTGTTTTGCTTGCTCAAGATTTGACAGAGATTTGTTTACTGACTGCGCGCTTAGAGATTTTTCGAGCGCTGGCAAGCCGTCTTTTTTCTTTGGCAGGAGCACAACCATTGAGAGGTCACCATGATAAGGCATTTCCAGTATTTGTAGCTTGCGGTCCTGCCAATGGCGATAATGGCCAACATTGCGCATCATAGAGGTTTCGATTTTACGGCCATCTAGCCGCCGAAAATCTTCGTCCGTCGTCGCCGCCATTGTAAACGGCACGCGCCAGTCGGCATTCATGTAGATCGTGTTAATCAGGATCGATCTTGTTTCGTCTGTAACATTTGGCTTCGCCAGAAGGTTCTTTATACGGTCTTCGGTTTTTTCTTCGACCCAGCGGTTGATGGTTTTGCGCGCGCCGTCTGGATTTCTACGATAATCGACACGGTAATCGCCCGCCCCATAGTGTTCTGCCATTTGCGCGGCATATGGCTCTTCCAATACGGTCAGCTTATCTACCCACAGTGCATTATTGATGCTGAGGCGCGCGCCGGGCACCTCTTCATTATCTTCATCACCAATGTTTATCTCAAGGCCAGACATGAGTGCGCCCATGGCCGGGTGGAACACATCAGGCGCGAGTGCGTCAAAATGCAAAACCCTGGCGATCTCTTCTTGTGTCTCGCCGACTGCGCCTGCATAGGCGAGCCCGAACGCGGTTGAGATGGAGGCTGGCGAGACGAAGATATTTCCGTCTTGTTTGCTATTCAATTCCTTGTAGAGGTCGACGGCGAAGGCTGTATTGCCGTCAACAAGTGTCGCTGTTTCTGGCGATATTTGGCTTACCCCAGCCGGTATTTCGCCTGCCGCAGCCTGTGGGTTCACCCTTTGCACGGCACCATCTGTCTGGTTTGCGCAGGCGCTTGCCAATAGCGCGGCTAGGATAATGCCTGATCGTTTTTTCATCTCTCGCCCTCTAAAGCTATCCGTTCTGCAAATTCTCGTGCACGAATACGGCAAATTTTAGACGCGCTGATGGGCGGGGGTTAAATCTCCCCGCGTGATGCTGCGCGGCTTAATTCACGCGCAATGATGATCTGTTGAATTTGGCTGGTGCCTTCGTAAAGGCGGAAGATGCGTGCGTCGCGGTAGAAGCGTTCGATGCCATAGTCGGCGACATAGCCTGCCCCGCCGAAGACCTGCACGGCGCGGTCGACCACGCGGCCAACCATTTCTGAGGCGAAGAGTTTGGTGGAGCTGGCATGCATGGTGACGGGCTCGCCTGCGTCGCGCTTGCGGGCGGTTTCCATGATCATGCAGCGGGCCGCGTAGGCTTCGGCTTGGCTGTCGGCGATCATGGCCTGAATAAGCTGGTGCTGGGCGATGGGCTTGCCGAACTGTTCGCGCTCAAGGGCGTAGTTGACCATTTCGGAGATCATCCGCTCGGCCATGCCTGTGCAGACGGCTGAGATATGTAAGCGGCCCTTGTCGAGCACGGACATGGCGACTTTGAAACCGTGGCCCTCCTCGCCGACGCGGTTTTCGACAGGCACGCGCGCGCCATCAAAGTTGACGTCGCAAATATGCGCGCCCATCTGGCCCATCTTCTTTTCCGGCGGCCCCACGGAGACACCCTCTAGCTCGCGCGGGACGATGAAGGCCGAGACGCCTTTTGCGCCCGGCGTGTCTGGATCGGTGCGGGCCATGACGGTGAAGAGGTGGGCTTTGTCGGCATTTGTGATGTAGCGCTTGGTTCCGGTGAGGATGTAATGGTCGCCGTCGCGGATGGCTTTGGTGCGCACAGCTCCGGCGTCTGAGCCTGCTTCTGGTTCTGTTAGGGCAAAGCTTGCGATCAAGTCACCAGAGGCGATGCCGGGGAGCCATTTTGTCTTTTGCGCGTCATCCCCGTGCAGGACGAGCGCTTGGCTGCCAATGCCGATATTTGTGCCCGCAACGGAGCGGAAGGCGGGCGAGGTCCAGCCCAGCTCCAGCGCGACGAGGCATTCGGTTTCCATGTCGAGGTCTAGCCCGCCATAGGCTTCCGGCACGGCGAGGCCAAACAAGCCGAGCTGTTTCATCTCCTCGACAATGCTTTCGGGCATTTCGTCCGTTTCGCCGACTTCGGCCTCTAGCGGGACGCATTTCTCGCGCACAAAGCGGCGCACGGTTTCGATAAGCTGGGCGCGGATTTCTGGATCAAAGGCCATGTCGTGTCTCTCTGGTGTTCTTGGGGCTTAGTTTAGCTCGCTGTTGCGGACTTGTCGAAGGGTACCGCTGGGGCAGGAATTGTTGCCGCCCTGCTCTCGCGCTATGAAGGTCAGGATAAAGGATATGCGCGATGAAAATGACTGAAGTGGCCGATGGCCCATTTGCGGGCTGGTATAATTGGCCGGACGAACCCTTTGAGGCAGAGACGGTGGGACCGTTTTATTTCCGCGTCGATGAGGAAGGTCCGGTCTGCGCGTTTCGGGCCGAACGCAAGCATATGAATTGCGCCGGCGTTGTGCATGGCGGCTGTCTGATGAGCTTTGCAGACTTTGCCCTGTTCGGCATCGCGCATAAGCATATTGGCGAGGATGATTATGGGCTGACGGTGGCGTTTACGTCAGAGTTTTTGTCGGGGGCGAAAGTCGGTCAATTGATCGAGGCGCGCGGGGATGTTTTGCGCGCTGGGCGTTCGATTGTGTTTGTGCGGGGGATTGTGACAGCGGACGGCGAACCGACGCTGAACTTTTCCGGCACGATTAAGCGGGTGCGGGCGAAGTAGATATGGTGTTCTTCTTTGGCTGGGCCTAACCCGCTCACTGTTTTTTGCCGGGCTTGGCTGGATGCTGCACGCGACATGGGATT
>CAZXTI010000097.1:0-6309 GCA_964643565.1 uncultured Hyphomonas sp.
CAGCAGGAACAGTGATAAGGGGCCACTCAAGCTGTAGCCGACAATGCTGCCAAAGGGCACAGAAGCCAGCCCTAACTCCAAATAGGGGTTGTCCCGGTCCCACAGCCACCAGCCAAATTGCGGGCCGAAATGGTCAAAAATCTGATAGAATGGCAAGAAGACAAATGCGCCTGCAATCGCGCCCAAAACAACCCCGCCGCGCTGGTCAAATATTCCGGCCTGCTTGACCAGCAGATAGGCTGGATAACTCAGCGCCGGATAAAGCGCGATAATATAGAGCGGCGTCATATTGAACAGCAGGCCCAATGAGAATTCATTGTGAATGAAGAACACCTGATTGTTGGTACGTCCGAACAGTTCGGGAAAATAGACCGGAACCTCGACCACAAACAGGAACACGACGCTGGCCCACCAAATGCACATGCCCATCGGTTCGCCGCGCTGCTTTAGGGCGCGCCACGCATGTACCAGCCCCCACACCGCACCGATAATCATCAACGTCTCGACGACATTCATCGTCCAGTGTTTCAGCGCAAATGGATTATTGGCGTAAAAGAACTGCTCCATGGCAGCTTCGTTCATGCCGCCGAAATGTTCATCGGTCAGTTCGCGATACCGATCATTGTGCAAACTCATGCGGCATTAGCTCGTTTTGCCACCAAGGCTTGCCACGGAATGACGAGGATCAGCGCAAATTCGATAATGATGCCCGCAAATAATTCATCGCCCGGATGCCCGACCTGCACCATGGAATACATGCGCGCAAAGCAGCCAAGGAAGATCGTCCCGATCAAAATGCGCAAGGGGGTTTTATGGCGCTCGATATTTGGGATCATCCACCAGATCAGCACGGTGAGTGCGAGATAAAAGGTTGAGAGATAGCGGAACTGGCTATCGAGCGCAGCCGTTACCGGGCCTTCCTGAAGCACGGCTGCCCCGCCGAGGACATTTTGAATGGCCAAGACAACTGGAATAAGGGACAAGACTCCGAGAAGGATTTGCAATCCACGTTTCATAATATCAGCTCCTGAAAATACGTCGTTCAGCTTTACGGGTTCAACCGCCCCTTGGTCCAGCCTTCCCCGGCGCGAACAAACAAGACGCGGTCATGCAGGCGGAAGGGCTGATCCTGCCAGAACTCTATCTGCTCGGGTACAACACAAAAGCCCCGCCAGCGCTCCGGGCGAGGCACTTCGCCCTCTTCTTCGCCAAAGCGTGCCTTCATCTCTTCAAGCTTGGCTTTAAGCGCCGCAGGGCTTTCCAGCGCCTGTGACTGGTCGCTTGCCCATGCCCCAAGACGGCTAATGCGCGCGCGGCTGGCGAAATAATGGTCAGCAGCATCGTCTGGCCCGCGTGTGACCGTCCCGCGTACGCGTATCTGGCGGCGCTGGGATTTCCAGTGAAACAGAAGCGCAGCTTTTGGGTTCGCCTCTAATTGCTGCCCCTTGGCGCTGGTTTCATGGGTATAGAAGGTGAAGCCATCTGCGCTGAGATCCTTGAGCAGAACCATGCGCACATCGGGCAATCCGTCTGCATCGACCGTTGCCAAGGCCATCGCATTGGAATCGTTAAGCTCTGACACCCGCGCCTCGGCTAGCCACGCCTCGACCAATCCAATCGGTTCATCGGCATCGGCGATAAGCCCGCGCGTCTTTTCAGACGCATAGGTAGATGCGCTTGGCGTTTCAGGAATTATTGTCTTTTTGCTCATAAACCGTCACTACAATGACAGGCGCAAAAGTCCAACCGAATAAGACGCAGGAGACACTGGCCCCGTGAGCGATCCCTACCCACAATTAAAGCTGGGCTTCGGCGCAACAGGCGCGTGGGGCAAGTCATGGTTCTCGCCCGCAAAAGCGAAAGATCTGGTGGCACGGGCGCTGGAGCTTGGTATTTTTTATTTCGACACGGCAGGGTTTTACGCCAATGGGACTGCCGAAACACGGCTCGGCGACGCTTTGAAAGGTCGCCATGATGTCTGCATTAGCTCAAAGGTTGGCACACGGTATCGCTTTGGTCGGCGGGCCGAGAAAGACTTTTCCGATGCGGGTATCCGCAAAGAGGTTACCGCCAGCTTTAAGCGATTAAAGCGAAACCATGTTCACGTGCTCTATCTGCACGGGCCGAGCATTGAGCAGATCGACAACACGCGCCGTGTCATGGAAGATTTGAAACAAGAGGGCAAAATCGCCCGGATTGGCATTTGCGGACAAGGCGCTGAATTGGCCCACGCCGTCGAGACGGGCGCAGCCGATGTCATCATGGGCACTTATAATGCCTTCGATCAGAGCCACGGCCCGATCTTTGAACAGGCAAAAGCGAAGAACATACAGACGATAGGTATCGCCCCGCTCGGCCAAGCGCTCTATCGGCGCGGGTTTACACGGCCAAAATCTGCATCTGATGTGTGGTATCTGGCGCGCGCGTTTGGCAAGAACCGGGCCGAGCTAAAGCATGCGCGCAATACAGCTGCTGCCCACCTTGAAAGCTTTGGTGACATATCCCCGGCATCTGCCATGTTGAACTATGCGCTGGCGAATACGTCTCTCGATCGGGTCTTTATCAACACAACACGCCGGGCACATCTGGAAGAGAGCGTGACGACAGCACGCACACTTCCCTTGGACGCGGATGCGCTGGCGAGCCTTGCAAAGCTGGAACGAACGCAGCAATCAGGCTAAAACACATCTCAACCGGGTTTCGCGCCCCTTAAAAATGAGCTGCCTTTCATGTCACACAATACTTTCGGACATCTTTTTCGGGTCACTAGCTGGGGCGAAAGTCATGGGCCTGCCATTGGCTGCGTGATTGATGGCTGCCCCCCCGGATTGCCGCTCACTGAGGATATGCTTCAAGTCTTTCTGGATGAGCGCCGCCCCGGCACATCGCGCTTTGTGACGCAGCGCAAAGAGCCGGACGCCGTAAAAATCCTCTCCGGCGTGTTCGAAGATGATCGCACAGACGGCCCTGTCACGACTGGCACACCGATTTCCCTGATGATCGAAAATGTCGATCAGCGCTCGAAAGACTATTCTGAAATCCGAGATCGTTACCGCCCCGGCCATGCTGACTTTACCTATGATGCAAAATATGGCGTGCGCGATTATCGCGGCGGCGGGCGGTCATCTGCACGTGAAACGGCGATGCGTGTCGCTGCTGGCGGCGTGGCGCGGCAAGTGCTTGGCCCGAACATAGAGATTAAAGCCTGCGTTACGCAAATTGGTCCGCATGCGGCCAGCCCTGAGCGCGACTGGGACGAGACACGCAAGAACCCGTTCTTTGCCGCTGATAAACACATCGTTCCCGTTTGGGAGCAATTCCTCGATGAAACACGCAAAGCCGGATCATCAGCGGGCGCGATTGTCGAAGTGCAAGCCAGCGGTGTGCCTGTTGGCTGGGGCGCGCCTGTTTATGGCAAACTCGATGCCGAGCTTGCTGGAGCGCTGATGTCGATCAATGCGGTTAAAGGCGTCGAGATTGGCGCAGGGTTCGGCGCGGCCGGACTAAGCGGCGAAGAAAATGCTGATGAAATGCGCGAGGGGAATAATGGCCCACGCTTTTTATCGAATAATAATGGCGGTGTTGCCGGGGGTATCTCAACCGGCCAACCGATTATTGCCCGAATAGCGATCAAGCCGACATCGTCTATTCTCAATGAAGTGCAATCCATTACCCGCTCCGGCGAAAATGTATCGATCCGCACAAAAGGGCGTCATGATCCATGCGTGGGGATTCGTGCAGTTCCTGTTGCAGAGGCGATGATGGCATGTGTTTTGGCAGATGCGTTTCTACGCCATCGCGGGCAAACCGGATAATTACTCATTATTCTTTGTTGATTTTCGTGCCCATATCAATTTAAGATATTGATTAAGACAATTATCTAAGTTGCCCTGCGCAAGAAATATTAGCATATATATCTTCCGCAGTCCGATAATATAGGATTATTTGATACCTTATCGGTTCGGTGGTAGTTTATTTGTTGTTAGTTAGGTGGGGACCATGAATAACAAAATAAGTTTAGAGGGGTTATCCGTTGATGACCTGTTAGACCTGCGCGAGCAAATAGATCAGCGATTAGAAAAATTGATCGATGACGAAATTGATAATCTGCAAAAGCGCATGGATCGATTGGCAAACTTCAAGAACGCCCCCGAAAGCGCCCCCAGCAGAGCAGCGAAACTTCGCGCACGCTCGAGCAAGCCAAACCGCAACAAAGGACGCAAGGCACCGATCAAGTTTCGCGATCCAGAAAATGGCAATGCATGGTCCGGGCGCGGTTTAACCCCGGTATGGCTGCGAGAGTATGAGGCAAACGGCGGCGACCGCGCAGACCTTGCCGTCTAGCTTAGCGCTTTTGCCAGACTTGTACTTTTGTCAGGAAGGCTAAGGTGCTCGTGACCTTTTCAAACCCGCATGCTTCAAGCTGTTCGCCGAGGTCGGCCCTTAGATAGCCTTTATAATATGGCTCATGAAACCCTTCTGGAAAATACTCCAAAATAGGGTCCAGACTTGGCCGGTCACCGAATTGCAAACTGTCTGCGAGAATAAAGTGTCCGCCCGGCTTTAGAACGCGTGCAATCTCGGCAAAGACAAGCGGCCGGATGCGCGGCGGCAATTCATGGAACAAGAAGATCGACGATAGCGCATCAAAGCGCTCATCCTCAAATGGCATATTCTCGCCTGCCCCCTCGACAAGCTCGACATGAGGCCAGCGCGCCAGAAGCCCGCGCGCATGATCGATATAATTTGGAGACATATCTAGGCCGGTCGCGCAAAGCTTCGGGTAAGAACGCAATACCTGCGACAGGAACCGCCCGGTACCGCACGCCAGATCAAGATATGCGAATGTCCTCTGATCATGCCCTTTCAGGCATTTCGCTAACTCAGCCAAAACAGCACGGCGCATCGCATCCGCCGCACCTGTGAAAAGCGTTTCCACTTGCGTGTCGTAAATGCGCGCGCTGTCATCTGATAACCAACCATCAGACTGATAATGAAAGTTTTGCCGGAAGTAAGTTGGGAAGCGGTCGATCCGGTCCTTTTGGGTTTGGCGTACATCTGTACCCCTGCGCGCGACGCGGCGCTTATCGACATCCGTTACATCCGCATGGAAAGCCCGTGAAGATTGCAGCGCCCGCGCAAGATCGCGCAAACGGACATCATTGGGCGCACGATATAGGCCTGCTTCTATATTTTCACGGTCTTTGACAAACAGAGCGAGATAAGCCCGGCGTAATTCAGCAAAATCAACTTTGCCAGACGCTGGCCGAAAAGGCGCTTCGCCAGGGCGTGTAAATCCGGCAGAGTTTCGCCGCGCCACGGCATAATTCGTCCCATACCAAGCCGCCCGCAGCGATTGCGCCGCCGCATATTTGGCGCGGCCAAGATGCTTCTTCGTATCTGAGAGAACACGCATGCGATACAGTTTAAGCACACCGGCACGCTTGTCCAATCAAAAGGGCGATGGGGATTCAAACTGCATGGCCTCGCCGGAGCTTGGATGTTGCACGCCAAGCAAGGTGGCATGAAGCTGTAAGCGCGCTGCTCCGGCCTTGCTCATCGCAGTCCCGTATAAAGTATCGCCCAGTATCGGATGTCCGATCGCATTCAGATGGACGCGCAATTGGTGCGAACGTCCGGTGACAGGCTTGAGCAAAAGACGGCTGGCTTCCTCCTCTCGTGCCAAGATTTCCCAGTGCGTTAAAGCCGGCTTGCCTTGCGCATGATCCACTTTTTGTAAGGGACGATTTGGCCAATCATTTATTAGCGGCAAATCTATCTCACCAGAACGGGCGCCCGGATGTCCTGCGACACGCGCAATATATTCTTTTCTTACTTTGCGCTTTTCAAACTGTATCGATAGGGCGCGATGGGCCTCACGCGTGCGGGCCATAACCATCAGGCCTGACGTTTCCATATCGAGCCTATGGACAATGCGCGCGTCGGCAAAAAGCTCGCATGTCCGCGACAGCAAACAATCTGCCTTCTGCGGACCTCTTCCGGGCACTGACAAAAGACCGCTTGGCTTCTCCACAATAAGTAAGGCGGCATCCGAATAGATAATATTCGGGACTGTATGCGGCGGTGGACAATAAGCTTGGCTCATCGTCACATCCCTAATTGCCCCCCGATTGAATGGCAACATAATGCGCACGCCAAGGTCTACATTTAGCCAACTGCACATGATTGTTTGCTTCACGCTCCATTCAGGTTACTTCCATTAGATAGACAGCGAACAAGGCGGGGTTGCCTAACTTACCCTTGAAGGAGAACATGATGCACCTTTTTAAGATTGCAGCCGTTTGCGCG
>CAZXTI010000098.1:0-6253 GCA_964643565.1 uncultured Hyphomonas sp.
CAAGCTGGCGCGTAAAGAACGCGGCAGCCTCATTGTCTTCGCCCCAGCTTTCAAGGAGCGCGGCGCGAATGGTGGTAATACGCCCGCGCATATGGGTTAGCTCATCGCGCCAAACCGAACGGATGTCCGCATCGTTCAGCACTGTGCGCACAACCGCTGCGCCATGATCAGGCGGCATGGAGTAATTTGGCCGCGCAATGGCAAATAGGTGCGACATGGTTGCCTTCGCCGCGCTTGGCGTCTCGCTTAGCACAAATAGCGCGCCAGTGCGTTCGCGATAGAGGCCGAAATTCTTCGAGCAAGATACCGTGACCAAGGCTTCCGGCACAGCTGCGCAGACGATCTCGATGCCCGCCCTATCCTTTTCAAGCCCGCGTCCAAGCCCCTGATAGGCGCAATCAATAAACGGAATAAGGCCATTATCACTGCAAAGCTTGGCAATTTCGCGCCATTGGTCTTCGCTAAAGTCGCATCCGGTCGGATTATGGCAGCATGCTTGTAACAGGATGACATCGCCGGGGTTTGCGCTGGAGAGTGCGCGATGGACGGCGTCAAAGTCGGCACTCTGCCGAACAGGATCGAAATAATTATAGTGCTCGATCTCAAGCTCGGCGGCCTCCAATACGGGTGCATGGTTCACCCAGCTTGGTGTGCCGAGCCATATGCGCGCGTGCGGATTGGATCGTTTTACCAATTCAGCAGCCAAGCGCAGCGCGCCTGTTCCGCCGGGGGTTTGAATACCTGCTATGCGGCCTGTATCAGAAACGGCGTCGCCAAATGTCAGGTCACGCATCTTTTCGACAAACATCACATCACCGACCATGCCGATATAGCGTTTGCTATCTTGCTGATCGAGAAGCACTTGTTCTGCCATTTTGACAGCGCGCATCACCGGCGTGTTGCCTTGTTCATCGCGGTAGACACCAACGCCAAGATCAATCTTTCCGGCGCGCTCATCATTGCGAAATTGCTCGATCAGCGCCAGCAAAGGATCGGTCGGAATGGGAGCCAAATTCTTCAGCATGGCTATGCCTCCCAATTTTCGAGCGTCGCGACAAAGGCCGACAGCCATGTATTCGTCTGGTGCCCATCAAGGACACGGTGGTCAATCGTCAGGCTGACATAAGCCATCGGCCTGATCGCCATCACATCTTGCCCATCAACGGTTTTGACAATCACACGTTTTTCAAGCTTCCCGACACCCAGAATGGCTGATTGCGGTTGGTTGATAATAATCGGTGTCGCCACAAGGCTTCCACTGACGCCGTGATTGGAGATTGTAAATGTCCCCCCGCGCACATCGGCAGGCTTCAGCTTATTGGTCCGCGCGCGATCAATATTATCTTGCAGCGCTTTTGCGATGCCAAACAAGTCCAGCGTTTGAGCAGCATGTATGACCGGAACGACTAGGCCTTTATCGCCAAGCGCGGTTCCGACGCCAATATTTACATCGCCAAATATATCCAGATAATCATCATGCCACTGGCTGTTGACCTCAGGCACGGATTTCATCGCTTCAACACAGGCGGCGACAATATAAGCCGTGTAGGAGAGCTTGACGCCCTTGCTTGCAAAGCTTTCTTTCGTGGCAGCGCGGTGCGCAGCGATTGCGGAGAAATCCGCCTCAAAGACGGCTGTGACATGCGGTGCAGTTTGCACGGAGTGTTGCATATGGTCCGCGATCGCGCGGCGCATGGACGTGTGCTCAATGCGGGTGGTCTCCCCTGTCGCGACAGCAGCCTTGGCAGGCTTCACACTTTGGGCAGGCGACACGGACCCCGCGGCTGCGCCATTGCTGGCAAGAAAATCGCGGGCATCTTGAAGGGTGACACGTCCCCTGCGCCCTGTTCCGATAATCGCAGACACATCGAGGCTATTTTCAGCAACAAAGCGGCGAACCGATGGGCTGAGCGCCGTATTGCGCGTTTGGCCTTCCGAGAGAACCGGCGCAGATCTAGGCGCTGCCGCTGGTATATCAGCTTTAGCTGCAACAGCGCTTTTTGTGTCACTTGTCTCGGCGCTGGTATTGATCCGCCCAAGGATCGCGCCTGGCTCAACATCTTGCCCCGGTTCGATCAAGATTTCCGACATGACCCCGTCAGCCGATGCCTCAACCTCAACGGTCACTTTATCTGTTTCAAGTTCGACAATTGGCTGGTTTAGCGCAACCGCATCTCCCGGCGATATCAACCAGGATTGCACCTTCATCGTGGTGCCTTCTTCATTATCGGTCGGCGCAATGATATTCACTGATGTCATGGACCTGCCCCTTTAAAATTCGATCAGTGATGTGATCTTTTCAGCAATCACATCGACAGATGGCACAACAGCGTTCAGCAAGACCGGATTATGCGGGCTTGGAATATCCGGCATTGTCAGGCGGGACAATGGTGCATCCAGATCAAGGAAGCATGCCTCTCCGACGACTGATAATATCTCAGCCCCAAATCCGGCAGTTCCATTGTCTTCATGCACGACAAGGCAGCGCGACGTCTTGCGCACCGAGGCCAAAACGGATGCCTCATCCCATGGCATCAATGTGCGCAGGTCAATCACCTCAACGCTCTGCCCGCTTTGCTTGGCTGCCAATTCGCAGCGCTCAACCATCGCGCCCCAAGTAACAATGGTGAGGTCGTCGCCCTCCAGCGTCGTTTTGGCTTGCCCAAACGGCAACACATAATCATCGCCCGGATAAGGCCGGCGCGCCCAAGCATGGTCGAGCATTGAGCGATGCTCAAAGAAGAAGACCGGATCATTGCCGCGCATCGAGGCGCGCAATAGTCCAACCGCATCCTCAGCGTTTGATGGCACAGCAACCTTCCATCCCACAGCATGGACAAATTGCACTTCATTCGTCTGGCTATGCCAAGGATCCCCGCATTTAAAATAGCCGCCCGGAATGCGCACAACGATCGGCGCGGCAAAGCGATTATTCGTGCGCCAACGCATTGTCCCGCAATCATTCAATTGCTCAACGGCAGGATCGGCATATTTGCGAAACTGTATCTCAGGGACAGGCACAAGGCCCGCCATCGCCATGCCAACTGCGCGGCCAATGATCCCCTCTTCTGACAGGCTCGTATCAAAAACGCGCGCTTCGCCAAACTTGTCCTGAAGCCCCATGGTTGCAGCATGGACGCCGCCTTTCGGTCCGACATCTTCGCCAAACACAACCAGTTTCTCATTCGTCTCAAGTTCAAAGTCCAAAGTCCGGCGGATCGCTGTCACCATATTGATCCGCTTGGCTTCAGGCGTCGGCGTATGGGACGCTTGCGGAAAATCATGTCCGGTCGCATGAACGCCGCCCATGATCTGGCGGATGATGTCACCGTTTTCATCGGTCTCTGAAAACGCAAATTTCGAAACGGTCTGCGGATCGGCCACCGGACGGGCTAGCGCGCCTTCTAGCGCCGTTTCCATATCCGTTTGCGCACGCTGCTTAAGCTCATCCCACTTTGCCTCAGACATAAAATCAGGGACGAGGTAAGCTTTCAGCTTCGGCAGTGGATCGCGGGCGCGTTCATCCTTGATCTCTTCATCGCTCTTATAGGTCTGTGTATCTTGCGCAGAATGACCAGACAGGCGCGGCACTTTAAGGCGCAGCAAGACCGGGCCTTTGCGCGCGCGCACATGACCGACAGCGCGGTGGATATAATCAGAGGCCTCTGCCGGGTCCGTGCCATCGCCATCAAGGATTTCCAGCCCCTTGAAGGATTGCAGATTGGCTGCGATGTTCGCGCCCGGTGTCTGCTTGTCTGACCGGACCGAGATGCCAAACCCATTGTCTTCGATATAAAAGAGAATGGGCAATTTGAGCGTGGTTGCCATAGTCAGTGCAGACCAAAATCCATTGGTTGCGACCGATCCATCTCCGCCAAGCACAACGGCAATCGAGGTCTTGTAATCCGGGTCCTTCAGAACTGTGCGGTAATATTCAACCGCCTGCGCCCAGCCAGCGCTTGGCGTATACTGCGCGCCAACGCCGCCGCACATTGGTAAAGCACTTGTCCCTGTTGGGTTCGGGAAATTAAACACGACGCCAATATCGCGGCCATCACTATATCCGCCAGATCGGCCGAGCGGCCCGGCCATCGCGTCTTCAAGATCAACGCCAAGGCTCAAA
The DNA here is from genome assembly GCA_964643565.1 of uncultured Hyphomonas sp. Lineage (GTDB taxonomy): Bacteria > Pseudomonadota > Alphaproteobacteria > Caulobacterales > Hyphomonadaceae > CALLCD01. The sequence continues at coordinate 4,124 of CAZXTI010000098.1, forward strand.
AGCAAGGGACGCGAGCGGTAATATCCGGTGGTGGCGTCATTTGGTTCGGTTAGAAGACTGCCGAGCATGACCTGCGCAACATCATGGCCGCGTGCAGAAAATTGATAGAGCACCTCTTTGGACGGAACGAGCTTGGTTTCTTCGATCTCATCCATCGCTCTGGACATATGGACGAGATAGGCAATGCGGTCCCAATCGAAATTCGGATTAACCGATACGGTATCACCGCTGCGCTTCTTTTTCGTCGCTGTCGTGCTCAATTTTCTCTCCTCCTCATCAGCATTGCTATATAATACACTATAAAGCGAAGTGTTTTCGACCTTATTAAACCGCTAAACCTCTTAATAAAAGCATGTTTCACTTTATATTTCACCTTAGGCAGCATATAATGCTGAAAAAGGGAGAGGTTCATGCTCGATAAAACTGATCTTAAAATTCTTGAAGCCCTCCAAAACGAAGGCCGAATGAAGAATACAACGCTTTCTGAGCATGTGAGTCTGTCCCCCACGCCTTGCCTGAACCGGGTTAAGAAGCTGGAAGAGGCTGGCATCATCACCGGCTATAAGGCGATCATTGATCCAGCGAAGGTTGGCTTGCAAATACGCGCGCTCGTTCTTTTGAAACTGGCGAACAATCGGCGCAAAGCTGTGGATGAGTTCGCCTTGGCAATCGAAAAGATCCCGGCGATTACGGAATGCTTTCTGGCGACAGGAAATGTCGATTATGTGGCGCGCATTTATGCACGCGACCTTGAAGACTATGAAACGATTCTCAAGGACGACATCTCTGAACTGCCCTACCTTGCCTCAATGGAGACATTGTTCCTGTTCAGCAACCTAACTTCTAAACCGGAATGTTTGCCGCTCTCAAAAATGCAAATCCGGTAGCAGAACGAAACGCTGCAACGCTCCCAAACGGAGTAAGTCGTTAGACGGCCCATAACTGTCCTTATGATTGACCGACTGGCACGCGTCATATAGCAAAATACACTAAGCGCGGCGGCATGTTTCGCAAGCACGAACAGAGCTAAACAGGGTAATCACATGGCATTTGAGACGATTGAATTTGAAATCAAGGACGGCGCAGCCACACTCACACTGAACCGGCCTGATCGCCTGAATAGTTTTAATACGCTGATGCATGAAGAAGTTCGCGCCGCGTTCGACATGATCGAAAAAAGCGACGCGGTACGTGCCCTCCTCATTACAGGTGCAGGGCGCGGCTTTTGCGCAGGGCAGGATTTAAGCGACCGGTCCGTGGCGCCGGGTTCTGAAGCCGTCGATCTTGGCGCCTCCGTCGAGACCTATTACAACCCGCTCATTCGCCGCATTACCTCTCTGCCGATGCCAGTGATCTGCGCTGTAAACGGCGTCGCAGCAGGCGCTGGCGCGAACATTGCGCTGGCTTGCGATATTGTCATTGCCTCCAAAGCGGCCAAATTTATCCAGTCTTTTGCAAATATCGGGCTCATCCCTGATAGCGGCGGCACATGGGTGTTGCCGCGCCTCATCGGTCAGGCGCGCGCGCTTGGCATTGCCCTGACCGGGGAACCCGTCCTCGCAGAAAAGGCTGAAAGCTGGGGCATGATCTGGAAGAGCGTCGCGCCGGAAGAGCTGATGAACGAGGCGAATGCCTTGCTCGCCAAATTTGCATCTGGCCCAACATTAGGCTTGGCAGAGACGAAGCTGCGCATCCGGCAAGCCACATTAAACTCGCTCGATGTCGAACTTGATGAAGAGCGCGACGCCATGCGCAAGCTTGGCTACTCCAAGGATTATGCTGAAGGCGTGGCCGCATTCATGGAGAAGCGCAAACCCGTCTTCACGGGCGAATAGTCAACGCGCTTTGTCCCTGCCTAATGATCGTCATAGGTGATGACGAGCTTGTCGCCTGTCGGAAAGCATTGGCAGCTTAAGACATAACCTTGCTCGACCTCATAGTCCTCCAAGGCGTAATTGGTGACGAACTCATAATCACCTTCCACAACGCGCGCCCGGCAGGTTGAGCACACCCCCGCTTTACAAGCGAACGGCGCATCAATGTTTGCGGCAACCGCTGCATCCAGAACCGATGTTTCGCCTGACATTGGCAGATCATGTTTGACGCCATCAATAATCACAGTGGCGGCGC
>CAZXTI010000099.1:0-6224 GCA_964643565.1 uncultured Hyphomonas sp.
GCGGCCGTTTCCGAGGTCACGCCAAAATAAATGAGCGGGTAAAATTCAAGCGGATCGGTATCGAGGTTTAGGCCGACAGGGTCTCCCGGTGTCACAGAGGTGCGCTGGGTCATAACCAGCGAGAGGCCTTCCATGCCTTCCTTGGAGCGTTTGTCATTCTCGGCATTGCCAGTGATGACATATCCCAGTTTTAGCTCCAGCGCGCCGAGCAATGCCGGGTCAATGTCCTCATATCTTTCATCCCGGTCTCTGGTTTGTGCTTCGACAGATGCGGGCAGGATGAGTTGGCTGGCAAAAAGCAGCACGAGAGCGGTTGCAACAGGTTGGCCAATTTTAGGAAGGCGGCCTGCGAAGCCGAGTGCGACGAACAGATCGATTGCGAGCAATAAGAGCGCAAGGCCGATCAGCGTGCCCGCAAGTGGGAATGTACGCGCCTCGGCGTCGCCAAGCAGGACGGCTGCAGCGGGCCAATTGGTGATCGGCCTCGGGGTGTAATCGTCTGCGATGTTCAAAGCGCGTGTGCCGGCTGGTCCTTGATAGATGCCTGGTGGATAGGTTTGTGAGATGATCGTGCTTGCAAATTCGGTCGCATCGAGCGGCGCAGCGATGTCAGATGGTGCTTCCAATTGACCATACCCATCTAGGATAGACTGCGGCGCGTAGAGGCCGCCATCATCGACATTGCGACGCCCTTTACCAGCGGCAATCGAGCGCCGGAGCATTTCGACAAACAGGCCCGAATAGGCAAGGTCTGACCAATCTGGCCCGGCCGTGACATGATAAAGGATTAGCGAGCCAGATCCGAACGTGGCCGCTGTCACAAGCGGTGAGCCGTCTTCGAGCCGCGCCCATGTCTTGCGATCAATCTCTGGCACGGGGCTGGCAAGAACCTGTTGGCGCACCGTGATGTCAGCCGGGATTTCAAGCCCGGTGAAAGGGGAGTTCGCCGCGAAGGGCGCAAGATTTTGCGGTTCATCCCATGCCAGCGCGCCGCCAAGTGAGCGCGAAGATCGGCGCAAAGGTACAGGTGTCAGTTGATCACCCTGCGCGGCCAGACGCGGGCCAGCAAAGCGGATCAATGCGCCGCCTGTTTCAACCCAAACAGTTAGGGCTTCTGCTTCTTTAGCCGGGATTTGACCAATATCGGTTAGCACGATGGCGTCAGGCTCAGCTTCGATGACGTCGGTTAGTGTGCCTTCGCTCAGAATTGAAAATGGTGCTAAGGCGCGCCGTACATAGTGTAGGTCTGAAAGGAGGGGCTGGGCGTTCTCGCCATCTGAAACGAGGCTAACGCGCTGGCGTCTTGCTGCGCTGTCCCAAAGCCAAACTGCGCCTGCGCCCTGCACGCCGGTGATGCGAAAATGTGCTGCGCGCGAGAGTGCGGTCGGGGGCACATCAAAGCGTGCGCCGCCGATCAGTTCGCCTTCGTCAAACAAAACCTCGGCTGTCGCAATTGCAGTGCCATCGCGTGAGAGTGCTGAGACATAGGCTCGCCCGGATGCGTCGGCACTGGCCCGTGCAAGTGTCGCCAGCGCGCCTTTCGCGTCTGCGCTGAGGGCTGTAATCGCAAAAGGCGTGCGCGGCGTTGCGGCATAAATTGACAAGGGTGCTATTTCGAGAAGGCCGTCAGCAAAGGCGCGCGTCTCGCCTGTGTCCATGCCAGAAGATAGCCACAGGATCCGGCCGGGTTTCAGGCCCGATTCCGTCAGTCGCTCCAAAGCATCGCCGTGATCTGCCGCCCAGGCTTGTGGCTGCAGACCGTTCAGCCTTTGTGTCATGTTTTGGCGTGAGGCGCGGATGGCCGGATCGAAGGGAAGCTCGCGCGGGGCCGTCGTCAACAAGTGTAGCGGCGTGTCCCGGTCAACTGTGTCGAGGCTGGAGCGCGCCGCTGTGACAAGTTCGCTAAAGCGCGGCGCGGACTGCCAGCCATCATCAACGATCAGCAATAAAGCGCCTTGATCGGTTTCTCTTGTATCTGCGCCGGGCGCATAGATGGGCTGGGCAAGGCCGATCATTGTGAGTGCTGCGGCTGTCAGCCTGAGAAGCAAAAGCCACCACGGGGTCTGTGCAGGGGTTTCTTCTTTTGGTTCCACCCCGTCGAGCAAGCGCAGGCTCGGTAAGTCGGCCTCTTTCGGCATAGGCGGCGTTGCGCGTAGCAGCCACCAGATGATCGGCAGGGCAATCAGCCCAGCAAGCGCCCAAGGCGCGAGAAAGAGTAAGGGACCAAGCGTCATTTGTTTAGTCCCAGTTCAATGAGTGTGTTGCGTAGCAGAGCGCCGCCTGTCAGCGCTAAATCGCCCGTCGAGTGGGAAATGAAGCGCCAGCCCAGCTTTGCGGCGAGTGCGGTCATCGCTTCTCTGTTTTCCTGAAATTTGGAGAGATAGTCCTCTTGCAAGGTTTCGGCGCGGCCAAGGATGCGTTGGAATACGGTGCCGGGACGTGAAAATCTGATGCGGCCTTGAAAAGGGAAGCCTTCTTCGATCGGGTCAGACACGGCCAACAGAACGCCGTCCCGGCATTTGGTCGCAATCGGCGACAGGCGGTCTTGCCAGACGTCCACCGGGTCGTAAAAATCACTCGCAATAATCACAGTGCCGGAATGTTTGGGGACGCTGAGGGAGTTGCGCTCCGGCGTAGAGATTTGGGTATAGGCGCGATCCAGCGCGCGCTTGCCAAAGGCGGCCGGGCGGCCTGATCCTAAAACACCAATACGTTCGCCTTCGCGCGACAGGAGGTTGCTAACTGCCATCATGATAATCTGAGCGCGGAGGGATTTTGTGTGGCGCGCCTTATCTCCGGTCCAGTTGAAGCCCTCATGCGGGTCTGCATACATGTAAAAGCTGCGCGCCGTTTCCAGCTCTGTCTCGCGCACAAAGAGCGCGTCGCCTCTGGCTGATCTGCGCCAGTCTATACGGGCAATATCGTCTTCTTGATTGTAGCGGCGATATTCCCAAAAGTCCTCGCCCGTGCCTGCGCGTCTGCGCCCAGCGCTGCCCAAATGGACAGCCTGCGAGGCGCGTGTCTGTGCAGACAGGCGCGGCAGAGCTTTGGCGAGCGCTTCAGCTTCAGTGCGAAGGGAGGACAGGGAGGTGGTCAATTGGCGTACTGATCCAAACAAGGTTCAGCTTCATTGAACAAATTCATCAAAAAATCCTTATCCCCATCGGCAACTGAGGCTTTGAACGCCTCCATTTTCTCTTCCGATGAACTGAAGAATGCATCTAAGTGTTCCTGAGAATCCGGAAAGGTGTTTTTAACAATCTCGACCGATTTAGATATCTGTATTTTGGCGAGCTTGTCGCGTTCTTCTCCTGAGATTGTTTTCGTTGTGGAGTCAATTATGAGCAGAGCGTGTTCAAGCGTGGCCTTTGAGGCGTGGCATGCCACCATTTCCAAGTCATCCTCGGGCATCGCTGAGCTGGTTTGCGCGAGATAGAAGAAGCTGGCGAGTAAGCTAACAGCGATACGTAGAATACTATTCATGACTTATGCCGCCTTCCGCGCCAGATCATTGATCAGCTCTTCGAGCGCTGGGGCGTCGCCGGTTGGGTCATAGCGCATGGCCATACGGTGGCCGAGTGCTGGTTCGGCAAGAGCTTCGACATCAGCCATGCTCGGCGCGATACGGCCTTGCAAGAGTGCGCGCGATCGGGCTGCCAGCATGAGGGCCTGTCCTGCGCGCGGTGATGGTCCCCAATCGACGAGGCGCTGAACGCGGTCATCGGAGGATTGTTCGGGCCGCGCTTCGCGGATGAGCTTCAGTATGGCTTCGACCACTTTTTCGCCGACAGGCATTTCACGGACAAGCGCTTGCATCTTCATCAGCCCTTCGGATGTGATCGCGGCTTGCGGCAAGCTTTCTTCGGTGCCGGTCGTTTCGATCAGGATTTTTCGTTCCGTGTCGAGGTCTGGATAGGTCACGTCAATTTTTAGCAAGAAGCGATCGAGCTGAGCTTCGGGCAGCGGGTAGGTGCCTTCTTGCTCGATTGGGTTTTGCGTTGCCAGCACATGGAAGGGCTGGGGAAGTTTCAAACGCTGGCCCGCGACGGAAACCTCGCGCTCCTGCATGGCTTGCAATAGCGCAGACTGGGTGCGCGGGGAGGCGCGGTTGATCTCGTCAGCCATCAGGAGCTGGGTGAAGACCGGACCTTTTACAAAGCGGAAATCTCGCTTGCCGTTGACCTCGTCGAGCACTTCAGATCCGATAATGTCTGATGGCATAAGGTCGGGCGTGAACTGAATACGGTTGTTTTGCAGGCCAAGTGCGGTGCCCATCGCATCGACAAGGCGTGTTTTGGCCAGCCCCGGCGCGCCAATGAGCAAGGCATGACCGCCCGCAAGGACGGCAGCTAAGGCCAGCTCGATCACCGTATCTTGGCCATAAACAGCTTTTGCGATCTCTGCTTTGACCTTTTTTAGTGTCTCTACGGCCTCTTCAGCTTGCGCCACAATCGCCTGACTTTGTTCACTCATGAGATATTCACCTGTTCATTCTGACCGGATCAGTCTTTAATCTGGTCTATCTAAGCCCTAACTTTAGGCAAGATAAAGGCGGAGCGCGACTTGAAATCAACAGATAACCCACTTTTCACTGTTGAAGAGACTTTGCGGGCCATCTCATCGGGGCAGGGAGAGGCGCGAAAACTACCCCCTGTTCACCTGTGGAACCCGGAGCATTGCGGCGATATTGGTATGGCCATTAAAGCCGATGGGAGTTGGTGGCATGACGGTCATATCATTGGCCGGGAAAAGCTGGTCAAACTGTTTTCAACCATCCTGCGCAAGGATGATGATGGCAAAACTTATCTGGTGACGCCCTACGAAAAAGTGATTGTCGATGTGGAGGATGCGCCGTTTCTTGCCGTGCGAGTCGACCGGCTTGGGACGCCCGGAAAAGACCAAACACTCGCCTTCACAACGAATCTTGGCGACACGACACACGCCGGACACGATTTTGCGCTCCGTGTCGAGACTGATCCTGAAACGCTGGAGCCTGCGCCTTATGTTTTGGTGCGCGCAAAGCTTGAGGCGAAACTGACGCGGCCCTGCTTTTATGAGCTGGTGGAGATGGCGGTGCCTAATCCGGCCGATGACGGGGCAACGCTCGGCGTGTGGAGCCAAGGGGCATTTTTTGAGATTGGGCCTGCCGGATGAGTTGGTCTGGATTTGAGGATTTCGTCGCCCGCGCGCACGAGCGGATGAGCCCGCTGGAGGGGCCTGAGACCTTTGCGGAGGAGGGCGATCTTGATTTTGTCGCCGAAGACGGGCTGAACAATTTACGCCGCGCCGGGGTCTTGATGGGCGTGGTGCCGCGCGCAGATGGGCCAACCTTGCTGCTGACCGAGCGCTCAAAGACGATGCCATCGCATCCGGGCCAAGTTGCTTTTCCGGGCGGGAAAGTCGACCCGAATGATCGTGATGATGTGGCGGCGGCCTTGCGGGAAGCCGAAGAAGAGGTTGGCCTGCTAAGATCAGTGCCGCAACTTATTGGCCGCAGCGCGCCCTATATTACCGGCACTGGGTTTCGTATCACACCGGTGCTTGCCGTTCTGCCAGCGAACTTTGTACCTGTGCCAGAGCCCGGCGAAGTTGCAGACATTTTTGAAACCCCGCTCGCCTTCTTGATGAATCCGGAAAATCATCAGAAAAATGAAGCCTTGTGGGGCGGAAAGCTTCGACGTTACTATGAGATGCCCCATAATGGGCATCGTATCTGGGGTGTTACGGCAGGAATTATCCGCAATCTTTATTGCCGCCTATATGAGACCAAAGAGGAATAAAAAACATGTTGCCACGTCTTCTAGGTGAATTGTTCTTATTGGTATTGCCGTTCATTGCGTTCGGGCTTTACCGGTTGGCTGTGCGTGATGCAGAGATTGAGGGTAAGAAAGCCTGGCCGATCACCGCGCTCTTTCTGACCGGAATTGTATTGGCTGTTGGGTTCTGGTTGTTCTTGATCTTGCGCGAAGACCGCTCTCTGACATGTAATGAGCCTGCTTATACCGATCCGGCAACGGGGGAAATTGTCCCTGCGCGCAGCTATGAGTGCGACGTTGAGTTTAAAGATCTCGGCGTGCCGCAAAATGAAGATCCGGGCGGGCGGGCTCCGTCTACAGACGATCCGACTTTATGACGGCACGCAAGCTGGAAGCTGATTGGCGCACGACGCCGGAAACACAAGCTGTCATGAAGGCTTTGGATGCAGCGCGCCCGGATGGATCGCG
>CAZXTI010000100.1:0-6170 GCA_964643565.1 uncultured Hyphomonas sp.
ATTACCGTTGCAACCTTCGATCTGTGGGCAGATGAAACCGATGACCGGGGCAAACCGGACGCGGGCAGCTAATCGTCTATTTTTGCTCTTCAAGCCAAGCTTTATCCAGGCCGCGCACACCGCGCTTTAACAACCAGAACACGCCGCACATATCAAACACGCCGGCAAAGGCACGCCCGAAAAATCCGTATTTTGATTTCCCATGCTGGCGCGGTCTGTCAGCAACCGGCTCCTCGATGACCGACCAGCCCGCGCGTTTGACGAGTGCAGGCAGATAACGGTGCATGGCGGCAAAATAGGGCAGCTCACGGAAGGCTTCGGCACGGATGAATTTCCAGCCGCACCCTGTATCGGTTACATCATCATCCAGGACGACGCGGCGGATGCCATTGGCGATGCGCGATTGGAGCCATTTGAACCCGCTATCATTACGCGAAGTGCGTTTGCCCGCGATCAGGCCGAGCCGTGTCGGTGCCTCGCCAATGCCGGTGCGGGGTAAATCACTGGCGGCAAAATGCGCATCCCAGACGCGGCGCGTATCAGCCGGATCATTCTGCCCGTCGCCGTCAAGCAGTTGCACCCATTCGCCGCGCACATGTTTCAGGCCGGTGATCAGGGCGGCAGATTTTCCCGACCGTGCGATATGTGTGCGCACATTGAGGTGGTCTGGGAGATGGTCCGGCCATTTCTCAAGCGCAGTTTTTAGCTCAGCCGCGCTCTCATCATCGGAGGCATCGTCGACAATAATAATCTCATAGGCGAGGCCCTCCAGCGCTGCGCTGACCTCATCCAGCAGGGGCAATATGTTGCCAGCCTCATTATGGACGGGGATCAGGACCGATATGTCTATATGTCGTTGGCTCAAGAGAGAGGTGCTTTCAATGCAGGGTCTATTTTCTGTGCGTTCCCTAGCAAACGGGGGATGTCAAGCACGACGGACCAGTGTATGGGGTCATATATGGATGTTTATCAGATATGGTTCGACCTAAAACCGGACACTGACGAGCGTAAATTCGCCGAAGCGCTGACGCTATTTCTTGACCATATGGAAGAGAAACGGGCGATCGAGACGTGGCGCATGTTGCGCAATAAATTGGGGTTTCGCCCTGAAGCTTACCCTGAATTCGTCATTTTGGTGGAAACACAAGATCTGGCGCAACTCGACAAGGCGTTTAACGCTGCGGCGGCGCGTGAAGGCTTAACGGATGAGTTGCACTTCAAAGCGAATGCGATGGTGCAAAATGTCAGATTTGCGCTCTATCGCGATTGGCCGGATTGGTAGGCGATACCTGCTGCATAGCCGACTTTAGGTGTATTTACCTCAGGGAGTGGTGGACGCCTGCATATCAATATCAATTATACCACTATCCCCCAGAGCATAAATGATGAAGAGGGATTAGCTCCCCCATGCGTATGCAAACGCCCACCTGGTTTAACCTGCGTCAATTGGAGTTGGCAGTTGACGTAGATTAAGGTTCGGTCAATTTTGCATGCGGATAAGCTGTGGTCCGTGATCGCCGTCACACTTGATGAGAAACTGGTAAGAAATAGTCGTCAAAACGGGTTTTTTCTGCCATTTAGCTGTCCTTATGTTCAAAGCAACCGTCATAACACTCTACCCAGAAGCTTTTCCCGGCGTGCTGAATGTGTCGATTCTAGCGCGTGCGCAGCGTGAAGGCTTATGGGCATTGGACACGGTGCAATTGCGCGACTTCGGCCTTGGTAAGCACAAAAAGGTCGATGATACGCCAGCGGGAGGCGGTGCGGGGCTGGTGTTGCGCGCTGATGTTGCTGGGGCGGCTATCGATTCTATTGCGCGCGAGGGGCGGCCTCTGATCTATCCAAGCCCGCGCGGAAAACCGTTTACGCAAGCGCGTGCACGTGCCTTGGCGTCAGGGCCGGGCATGATTGTGCTGTGCGGCCGATTTGAAGGCCTCGATCAGCGTATTATCGAGGCGCGGGGGCTGGAAGAGGTCTCGCTGGGCGATTTCGTCCTCGCAGGCGGAGAAGTCGCGGCGCAGGCGATGATCGAAGCGAGTGTGAGATTACTACCGGGTGTGGCTGGAAATGCGCAATCGCTCGAAGATGAGAGCTTTGAAAATGGCTTGCTAGAATATCCTTTATATACAAAGCCTTCCGAGTTTGAAGGGCGCGAAATCCCGCCGGTTCTTCTGTCTGGAGATCATCAAGCGGTCGACGCATGGCGATTAAACCGAAGTAAAGAGTTGACACAGGCGCTCAGGCCGGATTTATGGGCCGCTTACACCCCAAATGGGACCAAGATACCAGCGTCGGAGACGGACGATGAATGTGATTGAACAATTGGAAGCCGAAGAGGTTGCCCGCGTTACTGAAGGCAAGACCATACCGGACTTCTCACCAGGCGATACGCTGACGGTGAATGTACGTATTAAAGAAGGCGAGCGCGAGCGCGTGCAGCGTTATGAGGGCGTTTGTATTGCGCGCTCGGGTCGCGGCCTGAATGAGAATTTCACGGTGCGTAAAATCTCTTTTGGTGAAGGCGTGGAGCGTGTGTTCCCGGTTGTCTCGCCAATGATTGAAAGCATCGAAGTGAAGCGTAAGGGTAAAGTTCGCCGCGCCAAGCTTTATTATCTGCGCGATCGACGCGGTAAGTCTGCCCGTATTGCCGAGCGCACCACGGGACATGGCATCGAACAAACCGTTATTGCGGTTTCTAAAACAGAACGTAAGCGCCAGAAGGCTGCTGAAAAGCTGGCCCGCAAGGAACGCGCTGCAGCTGAGCGTGAAGCGGCTGCTAAGGCGAAGGCTGAAAAAGAGGCGGCTGAAGCTGCTGAGGCAAAAGCGGCTGAGGAAGCCGCCGCTGCTGCGGAGGCGGAAGCGCCTGCACCTGAGGGCGACGCCGAGGCATAGCCCTTCTGCACAAACCCACAGTTTTTTTAGTGGTGTAAAGTTTAAGGCCCTGCGCATATCGCGCGGGGCTTTTTTTGTTAAGTTCATTGAGAGCCACAATTTTTCCCTAATTGCAGGGGTATGATCTGTGCGGCTATAGTTTTCGAGACAGGATAAGGGTTAAGCATATGTTCAAGAAAATATTTGGTGGCGGCAAAAAGAAGCTCAGCAAGCTTGAAAAAAATATTCATGAGGGCGCGGCCCAATATAAACGTGAGATGGCCGAGCGTGAAAACTCACCCGCGCCAACGCCTGCACCGCAAAAACCCGCTGAGCCTGGACATGAAGCGCTTCTTCGACACTTGGATGAGAAGGACGCCGCTGACCCTGCTGCACGATTGCAGATTGCTGGAAAAGCGATTTTTCAATTGGCTTGCAAGAGCCTTGAGGGATTGGGCGGGCGACAGGGCGTGCGCGTGGAAGACCTCTTGGCCCTTCTTGGCTCTACAGGAGGATATGCGGTTATCCTGTCCGCTCTGACCCATCTGAAAACGCAAGGCGATACGCTCGAACAGGCGGGTATCCAGCATGTCGGGACAGCGGACGGGAAGCATTTCTATTTTGGTGATTTTCCAAACCATATTCTGGTGAATCATGAAATGTCCGTATTGGGATTAAGCCTCGGCATGGTCAAGCATCTCGGCGGAGAGGCGAATTTTGACCTTGTGAATGATGCGGCTGCTCATGTTGCAAAGACGATCGGTACACCGGAATTTGGTATTCCGCGACTGCCTGAAGCGCATGGTCCTATTATGCCTCCGATCGAATTTATAACCACGATGTGGCCGCGCATTGATCAGGAGATTGATCGCTATCAGGTTGCCCCTCTGCATAAGCCGGCGGTTATCGGGTTTGCGATCCAGAACGCGCTGCAAGCTGGCAAGGATGCGTTGGATCTCGCTATAGCAGGCAAAATTATCATTGAGTGCGCGGTCCCGATGGCCAAGCTCGATCCGGCCGGGATTGTCTACGCGGCGAACACTTAACCCGGCTTGGGGACATGCTGGTCGATCATGATCTGGTTGCCGTCCGGGTCTGTAACAAGGAAACTTGCAGGTCCGGTGCTGGCTTCATCAGCTTCATTGGCGATTTCAATCCCGGATGCTTTGAGGCGCGCTTGCATGTCGCGCACATCTTCAAACGGCTCGCCGGTTGATTGTCCGTCGGCATCCCAACCTGGATTAAAGGTCAGAATATTACCCTCGAACATGCCTTGAAACAGGCCAATGGTCGCCGTCGGGCTTTTTAGGATCATCCAGTTATGCGCGGATTGATCGTGGAATATGGTAAAGCCGAGCGTCTCATAAAACGCGCGCGATTTTTGCAGGTCTTTTACCGCAAGGCTAATTGAAAAATTCCCAAGGCTCATCTGGCTTTTCCCTTTTATGTTATGATAGCCTTGAATATACGCATTTTAGCTGGTTGCGGTCTATTCGCCGGGAGTCACTTATTTATAGGGAAGGCGATGCTTATGCGATCTTTCATCATTGGTTTGATGCTTGTTTACACCGGGGCAGCAGGCCTGACACCAGCCCATGCCCAGACTCAGACCGATATAGATGTTACACAGTGTGCAGATGGCTCTGAGCGGCTTCCTTTTGATGCGCTCTCGGCGGGAGGTGCGCGCTTAGACGTTAGCGACAGCCAGATCAGCTACGCACCCGGCGCTGACCAGCCAGGCCTTGCGATCACGCTTACCGATGAGGGGGCGAAAGCATTGGCTGAGGTATCGGCGGCAAGTATAGGTCGGGTATTGGTTATAATGATCGGCGAAGAGCGCGTGATTGCGCCAATGGTCAGAGAACCGGTCCGGGGTGGGCGCCTATTTTTACAGGGTGACTTCACACGCGCGGAGCTTGATGATTTCCGCGAACGTATAACGCCTAAATGCGCTGAATAGGTTTCCTGTTAAAGGCCATGGCCGGCCGTGCCAGATTTGCCCGGCAACATACAGGCGGCCCTTTGCCCGGTTGCGCGCGTAACCTCGCATTGCTTTACGCTCTTTGTTGAGAATGAGTTGCAATTGCATAATTGGTCGGATAAGGTGAACTCATCTCCACGATCTCGGTTTTTTAAAGCCAGCCGATCAATAGCAAGAAAGGTCTTTGCCATGTGCGCTTCCCGTTATTCGTTTAATATGATGAGTTGGTTGCGAAGCCAGATCGGTGTTTTGGAGCTTTGGCGCGAAGAGCTAGCCCAGTCTGCGGATCTGGATCTGTCCACGATTTCCCGCTTGGAACGTCATTATCAATGGATGACATCCGAACTGGCATTGTTGGAAGATTTATCTCAACCTGCCTGTGAAAGTGCCTATACGCGCCAATGAGTCATCAGGCTCTGCCCAAGCTCAACCGTTTTTCAAACTTGCAAAATGGCGGCTTTGCCGGAATAATTCGTTCATGAAACGCACCTTTTTCTCCAGCCTCGCGCTCATCATCATCTCTGTCATGCTTGCCCAGGCTGATGAGGCCGATGTCGTTTCTGCGACCATCAAAGAGACTGCGCCCGGTGTTTACACGATTAGCGCGGCGGTCAAACATGCTGATACGGGCTGGGACCATTACGCGGATGGCTGGGACGTGCTTGGCCCGGACGGGGAGGTGATCGCGACCCGCATACTCGCCCACCCGCATGTTGATGAGCAGCCCTTTACGCGATCTCAGTCGGGCATCCGTATTCCTCATGGCATAAGCAAAGTCACCATTCGCGCGCGCGACAGTGTGCATGGGATCGGCGGGGAAACCGTCACGCTGGATGTGCCGGGCGCGCCGCCTGCCGCCGTGCCCCACGGTTCATGATTACGCGCCTCGACCATACCGTTCTGATCTGTCCTGATATCGATGCTGGTATTCATAGCTATACGGTTCTGCTCGGACGTGAACCGGACTGGGTGTCTGAGAACACCAAAGCCGGAACAGCCACGGTGCTCTTTCGCATGGAGAACACGGCGCTGGAGCTTATGGCGCCTGCCGGAGAAGGGTCGATCGGCGCGCGTCTTCGCCACATTCTTCAGGAGAGCGGTCCGCGCTTGACGAGCCTTGCTTTCGCCTCTGATGATCTGGACGCAGACCACCGCATGATGACGCGGCGCGCCCTAGCGCCCGGTGAGATTGGATCGCATGCCAGTGAAGACAAAACCGGCAAGGGGCTACGTTATTGGAAATCCTATCGCTGCCCTGATGATGCCTGCGCAGGCGTCAAAACATTTATTTTGCAACACAGCGCCATGCAAAAAATGG
>CAZXTI010000101.1:0-6165 GCA_964643565.1 uncultured Hyphomonas sp.
GTTTTGGGCATACGTGCCCGCCCGGTTATGGACGTCAATAACAAGCTGACCGTTGCAAGCGCCCCGACAGCACCTTCCGTCACCATCGCCGACGCGCCAAGCCGGCATGATTTTTCCTACGTGTTAAGCAGCACAGTTCTCGAACTCAACGGCGATGTGCCAGATCAAGCAACACGCCAGACAGTCGTAGACGCAGCTGATGCGCGCATTGCGCCGCCGCGGGTCACAGCGATACGGGATCGTTTGCGTGTCACCGGACGCACCGCAGCGCCAGGTTATACAGACGCAGCCCTGCGCGGTGTGAACACGTTGAGCCGTTGTAACTCCGGAACCGCAAACCTGACCGACAATGTCTTTGCTTTGAATTGCGAAGCGGAAGCAAGCGCGATCGCTGAGATTGAGGCGCTTGGAAATGCACCGCTTTCACTGGGCCGGATCGGCCGTGTTGATGCTTATGCCCGCGCCGAGGTTGATGCCTGCAATCAAACCTTCCTCGATCTTTTGTCCTCCACGCGTGTCGAATTTTCGACAAATAGCGCAGTGATAAACGCAAGCAGCTTCGGCTTGCTTGATCGCGTCGCAGAAGCAGCACGCACCTGCCCTGGCACGTTGAGCATTGATGGACACACCGATAGCTCAGGACGCGCAACAGAAAATAACCGCTTAAGCTTGCGCCGCGCCGAAGCCGTTCGCCGGGCACTGATTGACCGCAACATTTCTGCAAGTCGCCTTCGCGCAGAAGGCTTTGGCGCAAATCGCCCTATTGCTGATAATTCCACGAGCGAAGGGCGCGCGCGCAATCGCCGAATTGAAATCAAAGTGTCGCGTGGAGGCAATTAACCCATGCGCAACACAACCGTTTATTCCGCCCACCGAGAGAAAGTATAGCCATGTCGTTCCTAATTCTTGAGATTTTCGGCTTAATGTTGCTGGCAGCCTTACTAGGCGCGTGGCTTGCCTATTGGTGGATTACGCGCAGATATGAAGATGTCACATCATCCTTTGAATCACTGACCTCGGCAGGAGGCGGTACGTCGACCGACCACCTCGTCAGCAAACTCGATTTCGAGGCTGGCATGTCCAAGATGACCTTGGCGCCAATGGAACAGCGGATGAATAATATCGAAGAGCTGATCACAAATTTCCGTATCCCGGAAACTGACCTGACGTCTCTGGAAGAACGGATGATGTCTGTGGAAAGCTTGCTCAATCAACCAGATGATCGGATCGACATGGTTGGTTCGCGTCTGTCGAGCATCGAAGGCTCAATTGCAGGTGTGACTTCATCTGTATCTGGTCTGAGCAATACGGATACAACGCGCTTAGAGCACCAATTGGACGTTATCGCGACCTCAATCGCCGAACATGGTCAAACCGATCTTAGCCCAATTGAAACGCGCCTATCCGGCATTGAAGACACGATCCTCGGCATTAATATTCCCGAACCTAAGGAAGTTGACCTTGGACCAATCCATAGCGGCCTGACACGCGTTGAGATGGCCGTTTCCGACATTAAAATCCCTGAAATGCCTGAAATTCCCGCCGTCGACCTGACCGGCACTGAAGCCCGTATTGATGCGATATCGCAGTCTGTTGGCCTATTGCACAATACCGACGTGTCTCATATCGAGCGTCGTCTGGACGGCCTCGAAGACCGCCTGACCAATCTACACATTCCTGTGCCGAACCTCACCCCAATCGATGAAGGCCTTAGCGCTATTCATAATCGTTTGTCTGGAATTGAGGCGAGTTCAACAGATGTAGCTGCTCGTTTAGGCGACCTCACGGTGATCCAACAACGTATCGAACAGGTGCGAAGCGAAGTCGCCCGTCTGGAAAATGTACCTAGCGAACTTACACGCTTGGAGCAAATTCAAGCTGAGCTCCCACGCCTAGCGCAGCTTCAAAGCGAAGTTGCTCGCCTGGAAAATGTGCCTCACGAACTCACACGCTTGGAGCAAATTCAAGCTGAGCTCCCACGCCTAGCGCAGCTTCAAAGCGAAGTTGCTCGCCTGGAAAATGTGCCTCACGAACTCACACGCTTGGAGCAAATTCAGAGCGAGATCATGCGTCTGGAGCGCATGGAGGGAACGCTGGCCGCTTTGCGTCTGGATGTTCAGGACTCCGGTACGGATACAACACCGCTAGAAAACAAAATCGATGTCATGCGCGCCGATATAAACGCACAGTTCCCGATCGATATGACGCCGGTTTTCAATTCTGTCGACACAATGGAACGCAAGATGGACCTTGCCGCCATGGAAAACAGGTTGACCTCCATCGAATATGGCTTGGCCGCGCTGCACCATATGCTTCGCACGCGGGACGAAGAATTTGCCGTCATCCGTAAGCAAGAACGAGATCGCGGATTTTCGCAAGCTGCACCGCCGCCGCCAATCTTTACCGGCGAAAGCATGTACCGCACAGACTATGAAGCGGCGCCAAAGATGGAACCACCGGCTTATGATATTGCCCCGCCGCCCGTGCCAGATCCACGTGACTATCAGCGCTTTGACCCACCGCAAAGCGAGCCGGAGCCACCGAAAGTAGAAGACGCAATTGGTGACGCACGCAAGCCGGATGACCGCGCAAACCTGCTCGTGCGCCCAGCCTTTGGTGCGCCCGATGATCTTGAAGACATTAGCGGCGTTGGCCCGATGTTGCATGGATTGCTCACCGATATTGGCGTCTACTATTTCTGGCAAATTGCCGAATGGGGCCCTGCCGAAGTCGAATGGGTCGACGACATGCTAGATGGCTTCAACGGACGCATCGAACGCGATGACTGGGTTGGCCAAGCAAAAGAACTCGCCGCGCGCGAAGACTCAGCCAAACGGCCATAGGTTAAAAAACCCGTTTGCGCGCCTTCTTTTCAACATGAAGGCCGCATTCGGATTTATCCTGCCCGACCCATCGACCGGAGCGGATATCGTCCGGATCCGAGGCGGGCGCCGTGCAAGGCCAGCATCCGATGGAGGGGTAGCCTTGTGCGACGAGCGGGTGCTTGGGCAATAAGCGGTGCTCAAAAAAGAGCGTCACATCATCAGGCGCCCATCCCGCCAGCGGATTGATCTTGTAACGCCCGTCAGCGTGCTCAAACACAGGCAGCGAGAGCCGCGCACCGCCATGGAAGCGCTTGCGCCCGGTAATCCACGCTTCAAAGCCTTCCAATGCAGGTGCAAGCGGGTTCACTTTGCGAATATCACAGCAGCTATCGGTATCGGTTTTCCATAGCGTGTTTTTGGGGTCGCGCTCAGCAAGCTCTTCGGCGTCCGGTGTCCGCGTAATCACATTCGTCAGCCCAAGTGTCTCAATGAGCAAATCGCGATAATCAAGCGTTTGCGGGAAGTGCATGCCTGTATCAAAAAAGATAACGGGAAGACCCGGATCAACATCCGCGATCAATGCGAGCATCACCGCGCTTTCCGCCCCGAATGACGACACATAGGTCATCTCATCGGTCCATTCGCGCAGAAGAGAAACCCGCATGATCGTTTGGGCCGACGCATCGCGCAGCTCCTCATTCAGGCGCGCAAGACGCTCCTCAATCGTTTCATCACGATCCAAACTGATAGAGCTTGCCGCCATGCTAGCCCTTTTCGTGGCGGCGCTGGAACACGGGCACAGTGCCTTGTGCATCCGTTTGATAGGCAAAGTTATATTCTGCCACAGCCGCCTCAAACCCGGCCTGATCTGTATTGGTCAGCATCACCGCATCAAAGCCGGAGCGCACCATCAGCAAAGCCTGATCGCGTAGCACATCGCCGACCGCACGCAACTCGCCCGTATAAGCGAGACGGCGCCGTAAAAGCTGCGCCTGCGAATAGCCGCGTCCATCAACATATTTCGGGAAGCTCACCTCAATCAGCGACAAGCGATCCAGATCGTCAACGAGGTCATGTGGGTCATCCTCTGGCGACAAACGCACACCGAGCGGTGCATTGCGTCCGAGCAAGCTGTCACGCTCTGCTTTGAAACGGGCAAGCGTCACACTCACCTGACCATCGCCCAGCGGCGCATCGTCTTCGACAAATGCCCAATCTTCGTTTGTGATACGTCCGTTCTTAATCAGCGGCATAGAGCGCCTCCTTGAACCCGTCTGTCCCCAGACGCTCAAGCGCATCAATAAAGCGCTCATCCTTGTCAGAGCGAACCGCGCGGTAATGATCAACCACACGCTTCAGCGCCGCAGGCACATCTTCCTGCTTGAGGCCTTTGCCAGCAATCTCGCCAATCTTGGCTTGTTCGTCTGCGCGCCCACCAAAGCTGATCTGGAAATATTCTTCGCCTTTGCGGTCAACGCCTAAAATACCGATATGGCCAACATGGTGATGCCCGCACGCATTGATGCAGCCAGAGACCTTCACTTTCAGCTCGCCAATATCTTCTTGCTCTTCAATGCTGGTAAAAGCCTGTTGGATATCAGCCGCCAGCGGAATTGAGCGCGCATTAGCAAGGTTGCAATAATCCAGTCCCGGACAGCAAATCATATCTGAGATGAGCCCGGCATTCGCCGCCCCAATCCCTGCGCCCTTCAGGGCCGAATAGACAGCATGCAAATCTGTCAGCTTCACATGCGGTAGCACCAAATTTTGCTCGTGCGTCACGCGCACATCATCAAAACTATAATCCTTCGCCAAATCGGCAATGACCCGCATCTGCGCTTCGGTCGCATCGCCCGGCGGAACACCTTCAGGCTTCAAGCTAATCGTAACGGAAGCATAGCCTGCTTGCTTGTGCGGATTGATATTGATACGGCACCAGCGCGCGAAGCTTTCATCGCTCGCTTTCGCCGCCTCAAACGCGCTTGTATCCGCAACGGGCTCAAATGCAGGCGGCGCAAAATAGGCGCTGATCCGGTCGACCTCAGCTTGCGCAAGCACGACCTTCTCCTGCGGCCCTTGCGCGGCAAATTCAGCCTCGACCTGATCGCGAAACACATCCGCGCCGGTTTCAGACACGAGGATCTTGATCCGCGCCTTATATTTATTATCGCGGCGGCCATAGCGATTATAAACGCGCATTACCGCTTCAAGATAGGACAATAGCTCGCCCTTGCTGATCCAATCGCGGATAAGCGGAGCGACATGCGGCGTGCGTCCCTGTCCGCCGCCAACATAAACGGCAAAACCCGTCTCGCCCGCCTCATTCGCCTTCATGATCAGGCCAATATCGTGCAAGCGGATCGCAGCGCGGTCATTTGGACTGGCAGTCACAGCAATCTTGAACTTGCGCGGCAAATAGGTGAACTCCGGATGGAAGGTCGACCATTGGCGAATAATCTCGCACCATGCGCGCGGGTCTTCAACCTCATCAGCCGCCGCGCCTGCGAACTGATCTGATGTTGTATTGCGGATGCAATTCCCAGAGGTTTGATTGGCATGCATCTCGACGGTTGCAAGCTTTTCCAAAACCTCTGGAATATCTTTAAGCGCTATCCAGTTGAACTGAATATTCTGGCGCGTTGTGAAATGACCATAGCCCTTATCATAGTCTCGCGCGATGTCGGCCAGCATATGCATCTGGCGCGACGACATCTGTCCGTATGGGATACAAATGCGCAGCATATAGGCATGCATTTGCAGATAGACGCCGTTCATCAAACGCAGGGGCTTGAACTGCATCTCGGTGATCTCTCCAGACAGACGCCGTTCGACCTGCCCGCGAAACTGCGCCACACGGTCGGCAACCATCTGATGGTCAAATTCATCATAGCGATACATATTACAGCCCCTCTCGGGCATGAGGAATGCCGAGCGCATCCTCGGTCTGCTCAATCCATTTGATAACGCGCGGATAAGGCGCAAGATCAAACCCGCCCTCATGTGCAACACGCGTATAAGCCACAAGCGCAATATCCGCGAGCGTCAACGCATCACCGACAATGCACGCATTATCCGCCAACTGATCTTCCATGCGCTGCAGGGCCGCATATCCCTTCATCAACAGCGCCGGATCCATCTCCTCATCGGATAATCCCTGATAGGATTTTTTAAAGCGCCGCACAGCAATCGCCGTCTCGTGCGAATACTGTTCCCAAAACAACCATCCCATCATTTGCGCACGCTTGAAACGGTTATTCGGGATCAGATCAGAATCTTCGCCCTCAGCAATAAACATCATGATCGCATTGGACTGATCAATTGCGCTGCGTCCCGGCACGCG
>CAZXTI010000102.1:0-6158 GCA_964643565.1 uncultured Hyphomonas sp.
TGGTCCCGCAAGCCCCGCTCAGCGCCGACCTTAAAAGTTTCAGCCGCCGCATTTTCATCCTCTCCTTGATCATCTCAATCGTCGCGGGCGGCCTAGTCTTTCTTGTACTCGATTATCTTGTCGTTCGCCCAATGCGCAGCGTCACAAATTCCATTGTTGCATTCCGTGACAATCCAGGCGCCGCCACACCGGACCGCATGGTTTCAGATCGCAAGGATGAAGTTGGCCAGGCTGAGCGCGCTCTCGCCGATATGGAAACCGTCGTCTCTGATGCCTTCCGCCAGCGCGAACGTCTGGCCCAGCTCGGCGAAGCTATGGCCAAGATCAATCATGATTTGCGCAACTCTCTGGCCGTCGCCCAACTTGTCAGTGATGGCCTGTCGCGCTCAGAAGACCCGCGCGTGCAGCGCGCCGCGCCGCGTCTGGAACGCGTTTTGGAGCGCGCGATCAAGCTGGCGCAAGATACGCTGCAATATGGCAAGGCCGGTCCTGCCCTCGCCAATCTGCAAGACAGCAATATCTCCGACATTGTGACAGAAGCCATCGCCGAAGCCATCGCCCGCGCGCCGAACATTGAGATCAAAAACGAGGTCGCCGCCAATACAGTCCGCAGTGTTGATCCAGATCACCTACACCGTATCGTTTCAAATCTTGTCCGTAATGCCGCCAGAGCGACTTCTGATGTCCGCCCGGATGATGGCCTCATCTCTGTTTCTTTGGACGATAATATTCTGATTATCGCAGACAATGGCCCCGGCCTGCCGCAAAAAACGCGCGACAATCTCTTTGTCCCCTTTGTCGGCTCTACTGCGAAAAATGGCACAGGCCTTGGCCTCGTAATCGCCCGCGAACTGTCCCAAGCCATGGGCGGTGACCTCACCCTTGGCGCAACCAGCGAAAAAGGCACCTCTTTCCACGTCGAGCTGCCAAGCGCGCCTGCAAAAGCCTAAACCTTAAGGCTGGCGCGCGACGCCTTCACGGCGCGGATCTGCCCCGCCTTCAAGTCCGTCTTCACGCACCACAATCACATGTAGCCCGGAGTTTTCGCCGCGCCGCTCAGCCACATCATAGCCAAGGGCTTTCAGCTTATCGGCCAATTCCTGCCCGTTCCCGCGATCAACTTCGACAGACACACGCTGCCCACGCCCGATAATATTTGGACGCTCAATGGCTTCCTGCGCCGTATCACCCCGGTCGAGCACGCCAACCAGCGTTTTCGCGACATAAGCAATAATCGAATTGCCGCCCGGTGAGCCTGTCACCATGTGCAGCTCATTGTTCTCATCAAACACCAATGTTGGCGACATTGAAGAACGTGGCCGCTTCCCGGACGCAGGCGCATTGGCAACCGACTTTCCATTTATCTGTGGCTGGCGGGCAAAATCTGTCAGCTCATTATTCAGCAAAAATCCGGCCGCCCAGCGCGATGACCCAAACGCTGCTTCAACAGTCGCCGTCATAGCAACCGCATTGCCATCATTATCGATAATAGAAATATGCGTCGTACCCGGCGCATCCTCTGTTGTGTCACGCCCCCAAAAATCGAGCAGCGACTCCTTGCCCAAAACCTTGCCCGGATCGCCCGGCTGCGGCGTCCCGTCAACCGGTCCGCCCTCCGTCGCGCGCACATCCAAATAGGCCGGATCGATCAGACCCGATGTTGGAACAGGAACGAAATCGGAATCTGCAACATAGTGATCCCGGTCTGCATAAGCGAGGCGCTGGGCTTCCACCATCGCAATCAGCGCGGCATCCTCACTGGTGTCACCCTCTGGTAGCAGGCGCTCATACAGCCCCATAATCATCGCCTCAGCCACCCCGCCCGAAGACGGCGGCGGCGCAGAACAAATCTGATAGGTCCGGAACCCGCCGCAAACCGGCTCGCGTATCGCAATCTTATAATTCGCCAAATCTTCCAGTGTGATGGTGCCGCCATTCGGCTCAGCCTGCGCACTGGCAACAATCGCCTCGGCAATCGCGCCGGTATAAAACGCAGCAGGGCCATCCTTCGCGATAGCGCGTAGCGTGTTGGCATATTCAGGGTTCTTGCGCAGCTCACCCTCTTTTAAAGGCACCCCGCCCGGAAAGAAATATTCCTTCGACCCCGGATTATCATCCAGACGCAAAAACCGGCGCATACGGTCATTACCGAGCACACCGGCCAGTCGCGGTGAAACTTCAAACCCGTCCTCAGCCAATTGCGTGCCAGCTTCAAACAGATCGGCCCAGCCAAGCTTGCCAAAAGAATCATGCGCACTTTTATAGAGCGCGACCTGTCCCGGCACACCAACCGAACGGCCAGACTGCCAAGCGTCAATAAAGCCCATCGTTTCGCCGTCTTTCTGGAACAGATCAGGCCCGATCGCTTTCGGCGCCGTCTCGCGCCCGTCAAACACCGTTGTCACCCCGCTTGCCCGGTCATAATAAACCATGAATGCACCCCCGCCGAGGCCCGAGCTTTGTGGCTCCACAAGACCAAGCACGGCATGAACCGCAATCGCTGCATCAACCGCCGTGCCCCCTTTGCGCAAAACCTCAAGACCGGCTTCAACCGCGCGCGGGTCTGCGGCTGCCACCATCGCGCCTTTATCCCATTCAGACACGCTGCTTTGCGTATCGGCTGATTGGCCCTCAGCGGGGGGCGAGATTGAACATGCGGCGAGCGCGACAAGCGCAACTGAAACAAAAAGCGACTTCATAAAACTGTTTCCTTCGGTGAGGGCGGTGCTAGAGTCTTATATCTGCCGCAAACTTGCTTGGCGAGGCCTATGCCTGTCAGTTTTGGCACAATAAAACGAGAGCTGTCACAGCGAAAGGCAATCAGAATGGCAAATACCGGCCCACGCAACTTGCTCACCGACGTTCCCGGCCTCGCTGTTGGCAATGCATCCGACCCCAAAATCAATACAGGAACGAGTGTTATCCTTGCCCAAGAGCCTGCCATCGCAGCCGTTTGCGTTGCTGGCGGCGGCCCCGGCACCCGTGAAACCGACCTTTTGGCCGCTGATACGCTGGTGGATGCGGTCGATGCGATTTGCCTTTCAGGCGGCAGCGCATTCGGACTTGGCGCGGCAGATGGCGTTGTGTCCGGCCTAAAGGCGGCCGGGCGCGGATTTGGATTGATGGATTTGCCCGGCGTCCCGAAAACACCGATCGTACCGGCTGCGATCCTTTATGATCTGGCCAATGGCGGCGATAAGGACTGGGGCGACACCTCGCCCTATCCTGCCTTGGGGCGGACAGCTTTTGATACGGCCAGTGCAGATTTCTCCCTTGGCCGTGTCGGTGCGGGATACGGCGCACGCGCCGGGGCATTGGCTGGCGGCCTTGGATCGGCAAGTCTGGTCACACATGAGGGCTGGACAATCGGTGCCTTGGTTGCGGTCAACTGTTTTGGTGCAACACAAATGCCCGGTACGGATTGCTATTGGGCCTGGCCTTACGAAATGGCCAATGAGTTTGGCGGCGCACGCCCTCCTGCTGACTATGCGGTGAAACCAGATGATTGGGGCGCTGCAAAGCTGAACCCGAGCATCGGCCAAAACACGACCATTGCCTGCATTGGTACGGATGTCGCGCTGACGGCTGGACAAGCCCGGCGGGTGGCACAAATGGCCCTGTCAGGCTTCTCACGCGCGATCCGCCCTGTCTTTGCCCCGTTTGACGGCGATGCTGTGTTCGTCATCTCGACAGGCAAAACAGCGCTGGCCGAACCTGCAGCGCTAAACCTTGCCCGTCTCGGTGAACTAGCCGCCAACACGCTGTCGCGCGCCATTGCACGCGGTGTGTATGAAGCAAATCAAGTGTCTTAGATTTTCCGGCCAAAAACCAGATCATCGGGCAATATACGCTGAATGCGCGCGCGCTCGCCAGGATCGCTCGCTTCGAGCAATACATCCCGTAGCTTTGCCAAATCATTCTCTGCGAGTGCCTGCTCATAGTTTCGGCAGTGCAGATCATCTATTGGAACAAACAGTTCAAAGTCTTTAGGTATCATAATCGTCCCCTATTATGAATCGAACGCATTGGCGCACTCTAGTGCAATAGCAATAAGTTACACTATACTAAAAGCAGGTTAATTGCAGTTCAACTTTAGGTTACCACCCCTTAAAGATCACCAAAGCGATTTCGTAACTGACGGTCACGGTCCAATAGGATCTTTTCCAGCGTTGTAACGCGGTTCTTCAGCGCTTTGAGCTCATTATCCCGGTCTCTGCTATGATTACGCTCCGAGCGCGTATCGCGCGCGTCATCGCGCTGCATACAGAGCCAAAAAACGCCCATAATCGCTAATATTGTCAAAATTTGCATATTTTCCCTCTCCTGTTTTATATCGTTAATCAATATGTAATATCAATTGCGATGGAAACAAGAGCCGGCAAAAAGAATCGCTATTGGCTTATGCCATCCGGCGAAATTCATCCCGCAAACGGTAGTCTTCGTCCGTTGCCAGCCGCTCCAGAACCTTGACCCGCTCACGCAAGCGCGCAACGTCGGCGCGCAATTCAACGAGTTCCTCGTCTTGCGCCCGGTTCTTCTCGGCTTTGTTCTTATGCTTGACCCAATTATCAAAACTACTGGTCAGGCAGCCAATCGCGACGATAATCGCCACCATAGTGAAAACTTCCATTATGTCTCTCCCTCGCTTTGCGCGCGCAAATAAATATCGTTATTCGATAATAAGCGCAGCGGGGAGATTCTTCAAGTGCTACGCACGAATTTTATTGCCCTGTCGAGCCAAAACCGCCAGACCCGCGGCTTGTTTCATCCAGAACAGCAACCTCTTTCCAAGCCGCCTGCGTGACAGGGGCAAGCACCATTTGCGCAATGCGCTCGGCCCGCTCGATCGTAAAAGCGCTATCGCCGAGATTGATCAAAATGACTTTCACCTCGCCGCGATAATCACTGTCGATTGTCCCCGGCGTATTGAGGCAGGTTATGCCATGTTTCGCAGCCAGCCCTGAACGCGGCCGAATTTGCACCTCATAGCCTTCAGGTATCGCAAAGCTTAGCCCCGTCGGCACCATGGCCCACGCACCCGGTGCAAGCACAATCGCACCGTCAACCGGCACAGCCGCGCGCAAATCCATGCCCGCCGAGCCCGGTGTTTCATATGCTGGTAAATCAAGCCCCTCAAAATGCGGGAGCGGGCAAACCTCAATCGGCACGGTCGCTGTCATGGCGCTAACCTAATCCTTCGCGGCCAATCGCATAAAACCGTTCGCGGCGCTGACGTTTCAGCTCGTCCGGCCCAAGCTTCGCCAACGCATCGAGTTCTTTCTTAATCGCCTTGCCGACATCCTTGATCGCTTTGGCTGTGTCTCTGTGTGCTCCGCCAACAGGCTCTTTAATCAGGCCGTCGACAATGTTGAGCTTTACCAAATGCTGCCCGGTAATCTTCATCGCTTCAGCCGCGTCCTTCGCCTTGGCCGCATCGCGGTAGAGAATAGATGCACACCCTTCAGGCGAGATCACCGAATAGATAGAATGCTCCAGCATCAAAACCTTATTCGCAGCGGCAATCGCAATCGCGCCGCCAGAGCCGCCCTCGCCGATAATTGTTGCGATCATCGGAACTTCCAGCGTCAGGCATCGCTCGGTTGAACGCGCAATCGCCTCGGCCTGACCCCGCTCCTCGCCTGCTTTTCCGGGATAAGCGCCCGCCGTATCAACAAAGGACAGCACCGGAAGATTGAACTTCTCTGCAAGGTTCATCAGCCGGACAGCCTTGCGATAGCCTTCAGGGTGCGCCATGCCAAAATTATGGCGCAAACGGCTCTCCGTTGAGCGCCCCTTTTCATGCCCCATCACAACAACAGACCGCCCGCCAAATTTGGCAAGCCCGCCAAGTACCGCCTCATCATTACCAAAAACGCGGTCGCCAGCCAGCTCCTGATAATCGGTCAGCAAGCCGTCGACATAATCAGAAAAATGCGGACGCGCAGGGTGCCGTGCAACTTGCGTTTTGTGCCAGGCATTCAGACTGCCATAGAGATCTTTTAATTGTTTGGCCGATTTGCTGCGGAGCTTTTTCAGCTCCTCTTCAATCGATGGGCCTTCACCCGTCGCAGCAACCGCTTCCAGTTCCATAATTTTGGCCTGCAAGTCCGCCACAGGTTTTTCAAAGTCGAGAAATGTTGTCATAATGATCCAAACGC
>CAZXTI010000103.1:0-6148 GCA_964643565.1 uncultured Hyphomonas sp.
TCGACGACGCAAAGGTGAGGAAAAACAAACCGAGCGTATTGAAGTGCGCCTTGGCGTTACCCAGCGTGACCAGTTTTTGGCCGCCTGCAAACGCGCCGGGGATACGCCCAGCGATGTTTTGCGCGCCGCCATGTCCAGCTATATTGTAAAGATCCAATCGGCAGAGCGTAAAACCCTGAGACAGGAGCTCACCATGAAACTGATCCATAATCCCCTAAAAACCGCCGGAATGGCGCTAACCAGCCTCGCCGCCTTCGCCCTGATCGCCGCGCCAAGCTCAGCCGATGAGCGGCTTTTCAAAGCGCTCGACAGTAATGGCGACGGCGTGCTGACCGAGACCGACACTGCCCCGTTGGAAAAAGTCATCTTCGTACTCGATAAAGACGGTTCAGACAGCATTACGCTGGACGAATTTCGCACCATCGCGCGCTATGGCAGGCTCTTCGAGCCAGAAAAAATAAAAGGAAAGATTGATGTTAGCGCCAAGGAAATCTTCGTCGATAATAATACCAGCCAGGCTGAATTCTCAGGCGATGTCGACATCACGTTGCACCCAACCGATGAACACACATCCAGCACCATCGTGTCACTTGTAACAATTGACCTGACAGAGCCGGGCGAGATTCGCTTCAAGTCCGAAAACGTGACTATGGAAGAGTTGAGCCAGGTTGGTTCGCTCGACCATATGGTTATCGAGCTGGAAGGTGATTTGCTAGATCGTTGGCCACGCAAAGCTGCTGAAGTAGAAACGCCTTAGCGCCCTAAGCCTTGCCCGGTTCGGAGAACTCGCCATAGGGGCGGTGACGCCACAAATAGGTCGGCACGACCGCTTCTATGCTCTCTGGGTTTGTAATGCCAAGATCGGCCATTCCAAGCGCGCCTTCGCTGACCACATTATCGGTTTTGAGCATCTCGACCTGCCCGCCGGTCAGCGGGGGGCCACCGAAAATCCAGCGGATCGGTGGGATATAGCGGAAGATCGCACCAAACATCAGCCCCATAGGCTTGGCGATGAAAAACGGCAATGGTGCTTTTAAACGTCTGCGCCCTACCGTGTCCAAAATGAAATCATAGAGCTCATTAAAGGAATATGTTCCCGGCCCGCCAAGTTCATAGGTTTTGCCTGCCGTATCCTCGCGGTCCACCGCAGCCGAGATTGCTTTCGCAACATCCCCGGCAAAGACGGGCTGGAATTTGGTCTTGCCGCCGCCAATGGCTGGCAGCGCAAGCGAATAGCGGGTCATAGAGGCAAACCGATTGAAGAACTTATCTTCGGGTCCGAACACGATGGATGGCCGCACGATCACAGCGCTTGGGATGGCGGCGCGCACAGCGTCTTCGGCCTCAGCCTTGGTGCGCGCATATTCAGCCTTGGACCCTGCATCAGCGCCAATGGCAGAAACTTGCACAAAGCGCGTAATACCTGCTTCTGCGGCGAGTTCAGCGACCGCCTTGGAGCCTTCAGCTTGTGAGGCTGCAAAGCTTTGGCGTCCGCCTTCATGCATGATGCCAACCAGATTTACCACCGCGTCAGCCCCTTCAAGCGCGCGGGCAATCGAGGCGCGGTTACGCACATTGGCCTGCACAACATCAACCCATCCGGGCGAGCCAGCAAGACGCACATCTCCGGCCAGTCCCGGCCGACGACACGCCACGCGCACCTGCCAACCGGCCTTTACCAATTCGCGCGCCGCATAGCGCCCGATAAAGCCAGAACCGCCAATAAGTGTCACAAGGCCTTTGGTCATCGAAATCGTCCCAAATCAGTTATTGCTTTCTACCCTGCCTTTGACCATGCGCGGCGGAAAATGTCCATGCGGCATGGGTGCAATTTGGTGTTACTCAGCCGGGTTCAAAATCGCATCAATCCGGCGCTGCGCGATCGGATGATAGCCGGGGCGTGCACGGGCATAGACCTCGCGCGCCCAATCGCCTTTGCCATTCTCCTGTAGTGCACCGTAAAGCCGATAGATAAATTTACCGCGCCCAACGCTTAGCAAAAAGCCCTCTAGCGCCGGATAAGCAGGCGCATAATCAGCTTTGATCGCCTGCATATACCACGCAAAAGCGGTCTCGGCATTTTGCGTTCCGGTTAAGTTGAACGCCTCATCGAGCGCTACAAACTGGTCCTCGCTCAAACCCTCCGGCAGCCCATTGACGAAGTGCAGCCATTCATGGGTCGACCACGCTTCCGTTTCAATGTCACCGGCTGCAACACTGCCAGCGACCCATTCAGCTCTTGCCGTATCGACCAAAGCAAATGCATCCGATTGCGGGTCTTTCGCGCTTGCTGGAAGTCCCTGCCCATAGATCCATTCGTCTAGCTCTGCGCGCGTCAGCGCGTCTGGATTATCCTTGTGCAAATGTGTGTGGAGATATGTCACAAAATCCTCGGTCGTGATGCTGTCAAAGGCAAAATCATTGAAATAGGCCTTCAAGAAGGGGTCAAACTTTTCTCGCCCGAAACGTTCCTCAAGGAACATCAAAAAGAACTGCCCCTTCACATAAGCCACTTGTGTAAACGCATCATCGGGGTGGGCCAAATCTTCGTTCAGTTTCAACTGTGTCAGCGCCGGATCAAGCTCGGCCAGATCGCGCTTTAGATCGCCTAGCGCCAAGGCCTGCTCCATCACTGCGCGGCGTTCGCCATAAAGCGCTTCCATGACGCGGTTTTCGACATAGGACGTAAAGCCCTCATTCAGCCAGCTATCGCGCCAGTTTGAATTGGTCACCAGATTACCGGACCATGAGTGCGCCAGCTCGTGCGCAACAACATTGGTCAAGCTCTTATCGCCCGCAATCAGGGTTGGCGTCATAAAAGAAAGGCGCGGATTCTCCATGCCTCCAAACGGGAAGCTCGGCGGGAGGACGATCAGATCATAACGCCCCCAACGATAAGGCCCGTACAGCGCTTCATTCGCCGCTTCCATGTCCGGTGTCTCGGCAAACTCTTCTACAGACGCATCGAGGATGTACTCTTCCGCATAGACGCCAATATGATCATTGATGGCTTTAAACTTGATGTCCCCTGCCGCGATTGCCAAGAGATATGACGGCACGGGCTGAGGCATGTTGAAATTATAAGCGCCGTCCGCATCACGCCCGTCTTGGGAGGCGCTCATCAGCGGAAGGATACCCTCCGGCACGCGTAGCTTGGCTGAATAGGTCATGCGCACAGCCGGTGTATCTTGCACTGGCGCCATCGTCCGCGCGTTCAAGGCTTGGGCCTGCGAGAAAAGATAAGGCTGCGTCTTGCCTGCCGTTTGTGCCGGAGAGAGCCATTGCAGGCCTTCTGCGTCTGGCGAGGTTTCGTAGGTAATTTCGACACGGTCTGCATTTGCCTCACCGAGGGAAATTGTCAGCTTGGAACCGAGCACAGAGTCGGCACCGCCAAACTTGAAAGGAGGGATGAGCGCTTCTACGCGTTTGCCATCAGCATAAAGCTGAACGCCCGCGATCTTTAGCCCCTTCGTATCAAGCACCAGTTCTGTGGCTGCCGGATCAATCCGCTGAAAATCGAGCGTTGCCGTTCCGCGCAAGACCTTCGCGTCGAAATCCACATCCAAATCAAGTGCAAGATGTGTCACCCGCACATCGCGGTAATTGGATTGGGTGAATTTGTCAGCCGTAAAAGCACGCGGGGGTAGCTCCTCTGCGCCGTGCTCTAGCGTTACGCCCGCCGCGTTCGGCTGGTCAGGCGCTGCGGCCTCCTTGCCATTACCACACGCGACCAAAATTAGCGCCGCACTGCCCAGCATCAGGGATTTGAAAAGCGTCATAGGAGGAAACCTTCAGATAAAAACCAAAGCCCACTCTAACCTGCTTCAGCCCGGTTTGGAAACAGCTTTACTCTGCGTTCAGCCGCACCGTTTCATAATCCCGGCTGCACACATCTCGCCCGGTTAATACCCCAATCACCCAATATTTCAGCGGCTCCGCCTCGCACCGCGCGAGCCCTGAGCTGGCGGCGGCAAACTCCTGCGGACTAGCCTTCGGATTTGCCAGGAGCTTTGCGATATAATCGAGCGAAAACGTGTCTTCGGCATAAGTGGAATGATTGGTCGACGCGAAAGTCTCCCAGAACCCGGCCTTCACATTGGAAATATCAAATACATTGATCCCTTCAAAGATGACGGGGCCACGCGAAGGCTTGAAGTAACCGATGCGCGTTTTGCGTCGGCGCGCGGAGCGCAAGAAGAGGTTTCGCAGCACCCCGGAAAAGCGCACCGCTTTATCATTCTTGGAGGTTAGAAATGTAATCGATTCGGCCAGTTCATCCGGCTCACCCAGCCATTCTGCCGCTAGCCCGCTATCAAGGTCGCCTGCCGCCAAGATAACCGCGCCAAACGCGCCGTCTCCTTGTGTTGGCCACGCCTCATTTTCACGCAGCAGAGCGGCGGCTTGAGAGAAGACCCGTGTGCCCATTGAGTGCGCAATAACATGCAGCTTACCACCTTCAGGCACCTTTGCCCGAATTTGCAAAAGGAAGTTGGCTAATGCCCGCGCGCTGACATCGCCATCTACCTGATCGTTGAAATACTCGGTCAGTTTCGCGTTTGATGGCCACGAGAAATAAAAGACCGGACCTTCAAACCCTGTATCGCTTTTTAATTGCGCGGCGCGAAAAGCCCCTGCGCGAAACGACACGTTAAAGCCGTGTATATGAACGATCGCATCCCTTTGCGTCGACATTGCGTAAAGCTCGTCTAGGCGGCTGGAAAACGCGCCATATGTTGTGAACGGGTCAACCGCCTGCAAAAGCGAGAACCTCTTGGCGCGGTCCTCATCGCTCACAGCGCGGCGTGCATTTCTAAAACTGCGTATCGCATCGCCGCGTCGGTGCAAGGCCGGGACGGTGATAATGACCTCACCGGTTTCCAACCGCGTTGTTGTTGACAATTGCGCAACATGCCCGGGCACGCCATAGGCAGGCTGATAGGTGGCTGGCTCAATCGGCGGGCCATTATGGCGCTCAGGCTCAGTACCATAAGCGGCTTGATCACTTGGATCGGCGGCTGACGTCAAGCGGTCCCGATTGGTGCCATAAATCACGCGTACACAGTGAAACCCTTCGCCGTCGCACCGTTCAGCCGAAGACAGGCTCCGGGTCGGCTGAAGGATTGGGTCTTCCTCGTTCGGCGGCGGTGTCAGGCCGCGCGACCTTGAAGGTGCCTCAGGTTCTGAAATAGGCTCAGAAACAGGCGGGGTCGATTGGCATGCGCTGAGGCAAAACAACAGAAAAACAGAAAGCATAATTCTCATATCGCGTCCCTTCGATAATTGGCGAGTATACACCCAACACAATAATCGCCAAATTCGTCTCAGAAATCCGGCCCCTCGCCTCGCTCTCGATCCTTTCAATTGCCCTTCCCGAAATAACCGCCTAAATAGCGGCCATGAAAATGATCGCCCTTATCGACTATGGCTCTGGCAATATTCACTCGGCTGCGCGTGCGCTGCGGGTGGCGGCCAATAATGCCAAGAAGACACGCGAGATCCGCGTCACCTCTGACCCGGCGGCGCTCGCCACAGCGGACCGGATTGTGTTGCCGGGGGTCGGTCATTTTGCCGACTGTATGGCAAACCTGAAGGCCAAGCCCGGACTGATCGCGGCGCTCGAAGAACATGTCATCAAAGGCAGCAAGCCCTTTCTCGGCATCTGTGTCGGCATGCAGCTCATGGCAGAGCTTGGCCGCGAAGACGGCGAGACGGCTGGCCTTGGCTGGATCGGCGGCCATGTCGACAAGATCCACCCCGGCAGCAATCTGCCAGTGCCGCATATGGGTTGGAATTCCACCACCGCCGCTGGCGCGCACCCTCTCCTTGAAGGGCTTGGAGCCGACCCGCATATGTATTTCGTTCACTCCTATGCTTTCCAAACGACGGATGCGGCACATATTGCTGCGCAGACGCATTATGGCGCGCCGATGACTGCAGCTATTGCACGCGATAATCTGTTCGGGACACAATTTCACCCGGAAAAAAGTCAGGCGGCCGGGCTAAAACTCCTCTCTAATTTTGTCCGCTGGAAGCCGTAAAAAATGCACAAATTTAATCTCTACCCGGCCATTGATTTGAAAGACGGCGCGTGCGTCCGTCTCATTCGCGGCGAGATGGACAAGGCCACGACGTTCAATGCCGACCCCGG
>CAZXTI010000104.1:0-3838 GCA_964643565.1 uncultured Hyphomonas sp.
ATGTTCACGTGCGGCTTGGTGCGCTCAAACTTTTCCTTGGCCATAGGGCCCTCCTGGATTTTTGCCTGAGCTACTCAGGCGGGTTGCAATTAGGAATCACAGGACTCTATAATTCCTGTTAGCGCGCGACATACACAGAGCTGGCGTGTGTTTCAAGTCCTTTGGCGCGCCGAGTGTGTATATCGCGAAAACGTCAACAGCGCCCTCGGTTCGTTTTCGCCTTGGATTTTGCCCACTCAACCAGTCTATTTGCGCAATAAACGTGAATTATCGCCTCTTAAACTGCTTATCGCAGCGGTCATTTAGGGCAAAAAGCAATTTATATCTTGAAGACACCCGTCATACCAACATACTTCAAGCGGGCCAAAAGGCATCAATTTTGAGGGGCATAACTAAAGTGGCAGATTTTGATTCTCATGCAGAGCGGCTCAAACCCGCAAATTTAACCGACTTGGCAAAGGTGAACGACGCCCCCTCCCTCATGGCAGCCGGGTGGCGCGCCAATATCGCCCGGCATTATATTGACGCCGCTGCAACATCCGCGTTGCTGACATTTGCCAACGACATCGGCCTCGCAAACAAGATCGCCGCCTTATTTGCCGGAGAAAAAATCAACACATCCGAAGACCGCCCCGTTCTGCACTGGGCCTTGCGCGGAACGCAGGAACTTTCAGGCACCGCAGCAAATGTCCGTCAAACACTCACCGCCGCAGACGCCTTCGCAGACGATGTAAGATCTGGCGCCGTAACTGCCGCAAACGGTAAGCCGTTCAGAAACATCGTCCATATCGGTATCGGCGGCTCTGACTTTGGGCCACGCCTCATGGCCGATGCCTTTCGCATGGAACGCGACCGGCGCTTCGAGCTACGCTTTTGCGCCAATCTCGACCCGCTCGATCTGGACCTCGCACTTGATGGTCTGGACCCGGCCGAGACATTGATTATTGGTGTCTCAAAATCCTTTGGCACAGAAGAAACACTCTACAATCTGACCCGCGCCAAAGCTTGGCTACAGGCCGCATTAGGCGCTGATACGGCCAAACATCTCGCCCTTGCCACCTCTAGGAAAGATCGGGCGGCTGCTTGGCTTGATGGCGCGGACGTCACCACGTTCGACATGCCTGAAAGCGTCGGAGGTCGCTTTTCGGTCTGGTCCAATGCCGCATTGGCGCTGCGCATCTCATTAGGGCCGGACATTGTCGACGAGATCCGGGCAGGCGCGGCCGAAATGGACCACCATTTCCAAACCGCTCCGCTGGCGCAAAATCTTCCAGCACGCCTTGCCATGCTCGACTATTGGAACCGCTCTGTCCTCGGCCAGCCCATGCGCGTCCTGCTCGCCTATGCCCATCGGCTCCGCATGTTACCTACCTACCTCCAGCAGCTCGAAATGGAATCAAATGGGAAATCCGTCACCCCTGACGGAAACCCCATACAGATCGCAACCGCGCCAGCTCTGTGGGGCGGGGAAGGCTCAGTCGGGCAGCATTCCTATCATCAATGGCTACATCAAGGTTCAGACGCCCTGCCGACCGAGTTCATATTAGCCCCCGATGCCAAAAGCGATATTGATGGACGGCGCGCATTGACGGCGCACGCCTTCGCGCAGGCTGAAGTTCTGGCCAATGGCCGCCATCTTGAAAAAATCAAAAAGGAAGAACCTGATCTGCCAGATCACATCTCGGCGCAAAAAGTCCACCAAGGCGGACGCCCTTCCACCTTCTTGTCCCACCAAGACTTTGGCCCGCACGCCTTCGGCGCACTGCTAGCCCTTTATGAACACCGGACATTTGCGGCGGGCATATTATGGGGGGTCAACTCATTCGACCAATGGGGCGTTGAGGCGGGAAAGACCATGGCAGGCAAATTCAAGACAAAACTTGCCAAAAAAGCCGATTTTGAAGACACAACGACCCAAAACCTAGCGCAAGATTTAAGCGACTAGAGCAAATTATTGCGCAAAACCTCCCGTTTCATTACGGAGGCGATCCGATAATGTTTGCAATGCTCCTGCGGCTTCGTATAGCTATTGCTTATGAAACTTGCCGTTCTGAAAGAAACAGCCCCCGGTGAAACGCGCGTTGCTGCTACGCCGGAAAGTGTGAAAAAGCTGATCGCGCTCGGCCATGAAGTAAAGCTTGAAACGCAAGCAGGCACCGTCGCTGGTTTCACAGATGATGCCTATAAAGCAGAAGGCGCTGAGATTATTGCCTCGGGCGCAGAGGCTCAAAAAGACGCCGACCTGATTTTACGCGTGGCCGGACCGACGCCGGAAGAGGCCAAAGCCCTCCCGGAAAATGCCGCCCTGATTGCCCTGTTCGACCCGTTCAATGCAAGCGAAACACTGGCCGCTGCCAATAGCCGAAATGCCACTTGCTTGGCGATGGAGTTCACCCCCCGCATCACCCGCGCCCAAAGCATGGATGCCCTCTCCAGCCAATCAAACCTTGCTGGCTACCGCGCCGTCATGGAAGGCGCGATCATCTATGGCCGCGCAATGCCGATGATGATGACCGCCGCCGGAACCGTTGCACCAGCAAAAGTGTTTGTCATGGGCGCTGGCGTTGCAGGCTTACAAGCCATCGCCACCGCGCGCCGCCTTGGTGCAGTCATCACCGCAACAGATGTACGCCCCGCTGCCAAGGAACAAGTCGCCTCACTCGGCGCAAAATTCATTGCCGTTGAAGACGAAGAGTTCAAAGCCGCCGAGACAGCAGGCGGCTATGCCAAACAGATGTCGCCCGAATACCAAGCCAAGCAGGCTGAGCTGACAGCCAAACATATCGCCAAGCAGGATATCGTCGTCACAACTGCGCTTATCCCCGGCCGCGCCGCGCCAGTGCTCGTCTCTGAGGATATGGTCAAGACAATGCGCCCCGGCTCGGTCGTCGTCGATATGGCCGTCTCACAGGGCGGAAATTGCCCGCTTTCAAAAGACAATGAACTTGTTGATGTTAACGGCGTCAAAATAGCAGGCTTCTCAAACCTGCCCGCGCGCCTGCCCGCTGACAGCTCCTCGCTCTACGCGAAGAACCTGCTCGCCTTCCTACCGCTCATCACCGCTGAAGACGGATCGCTCAATCTTGATACTGATGATGAAATTGTCACCGCCATGATCCTAACGCGCGGCGGCAAAACCGTGAATGAAAGGCTGACCTCATGAAAGCCCTAATAAGCTCCCTCACCGCGCTGATGCTCGCCTTGCCTGCCCATGCGGCGGGCGGGTCAGATGGCGGCGGCATATCCGATACGATCTTCCTCATCGCGATTTTCGTCATGGCCTGCTTTGTCGGCTATTATGTCGTCTGGTCAGTCACCCCGGCCCTGCACACCCCGCTCATGGCTGTCACCAACGCCATCTCCTCGGTCATTATCGTTGGCGCACTTGTCGCCGCCGCAGCCCACGGCCTCTCGCAAGATCAGCTCTTCCCCAAACTCCTCGGCGGCGCAGCCGTTGCCCTCGCCTCCGTCAACATCTTCGGCGGCTTCCTCGTCACCCAGCGCATGCTGGCCATGTATAAAAAGAAAGGAAGCCAGAGATGACCGACGAAGCAATGATGTGGTTCATCTTGGGCGGCGTCGCATTGCTCGTTGGCGCGCCTATTCTCTGGATGTTTGTCAGGCGGGGATTAATCAAGATGGGGTGGCGCCCCAAACTATCCAAATTGGATGAATTGGCTCTTAATCGCGACCTCCGAGGGTATTGGGAAAGAGGATTAGCATCCCAGTGTATCGCTGGCCTATTCTGCATTTCAGTGTTCGCAGGTCTTTTAATTTTAAGCGCGCTCCACAATGCGATAGACTTCAGACAACCTGCTATTCTTATAAATGGGATATT